>JAZRQQ010000114.1:0-2186 GCA_045649935.1 Acutalibacteraceae bacterium
GGTGTAAAAGAGCTTTACGGCGCAACAGTATATTCGCCTGATTTAAGGGGCGGTGCGGCACTTGTGATTGCCGGTCTGTTTGCCGGGGGCAGTACAGAAATATGTGCTGTCAGTCATATTGACAGAGGCTATGAAAAAATCGAGGAAAGTCTGAAAAGCTTAGGCGCAGATATCAAACGTATAAACAAAGCTTAGATTATTCATATTGATTTTTAAAGGCAGCTGTCAGAGTTGCCTTATATTTTTTTGAAAGGAGTGTGTTTTATGAACGGTAACGATAATAATTTTTTCGGTTATACAGAAAAGAATGCAGGCAGAACAGTTCAGAATGTTACTTCAGATATGTGGGAGCCTATAAGTGCAGGAGCACCTACGGGTAAAAATACAGCTTCAGGCCGTGCTCAGCAACAGCAGAAAGATACTCCTGTCAGAAAAAGTCCCTCTTCAAATAACAGACAGAGCACACAGACAAAAAAATCTGCTTCATCTAAGGGGAAATCTCCCGAAAAGAAAAAGCAGACAAAAAAAGCACCTTCTGATGTAACACAGGACAGAATTTCTGAAGGCGGAAAAAAGACCGGAGCTGTGAATCGGGCGAAGGCAGAAGGTAAAAAGAAAAAATCTGCTCCGTCAGACAATAAAAAAACAGTTGGCACAAAGAAGCGTGAGCCCAAGGGAAGAGATACAAGAAATCTTGAACAGCAGAGAGAAAAGCAGAGAGCAAAAAATCTCAGCAAGTCAAATCTTGAATATAAAGAGCAGAGAAAATCCGGACAGTCCCATGATGATATAAGCAAAGACACAACGAGAAGAAAAAGAAAAAGAGCAAAAAACATTGCTGTAGTTACCATATGTATAGTTGTACTTCTTGTGGCAGGATTTATCGGCGCTTACGTTTATACCGAAGGAGCACCTGTTGCTGTTATCAGCATTGAGGGAGAAAGCCGTTACAAGGATAAGAAGATAATTGAGGCTGCCGATATTTATGTAGGTATCAATATGCTTACAGTAAGAGAAAAAGAAGTAAACGAATCGGTAACCAAGAAGCTGCCTTATATATCCTCGGTTGAGGTTGATTATCAGCTTCCCGATACTCTTCTTCTGAAAATTGTTCCGACTCAGGAGAAATACCTTATTACTAACGGAGAAGGCTATATCTGTGTTGATGATAATGATAAGATTCTTTCTGTAAAGAAGAAAAAACTTACTGACGGAAGATACCGTATTAACGGACTTGAGCCTCAGACCGGTGCTGCAGGTGAACAGTTTGTACCTGCGGAAGCAAATCTTGAAAAGTATAATAAAGTTAAGGAGCTTACAGTGGCTCTTTCGGAAATTGAAGGCTTTTCAAGCGGTATTATTGATGTTACTGACCTTAAGAATATAACCTACACCTATGATTCGAGAATAAGAATTTATATCGGTGAAGGTAAGAGCCCTGACAATCAGTTCAGTCTTGCTATGGAGGTTATTAAGGACAGCGCATCAGACGGTCAGACAGGCTATATCGATATGCGCTTCAGTGATAAGGCTTATCTTGCTCTCGGCAGTATGGATATACGCTGAAACATCTGAGATTATCTGTTTTAATGAAAAATTAAGTAAAATTAACAAATCTTATTCCGATTTATTATTGTAATTTTTGAAAATGCGTGTTATAATAACTTGAATAATAAGTTGCTATGCCCATTTAAGTGCGTAGTTCAGAAAGAAAAAATTGCTTTAATTCAAATATATTTTAGGAGGAAGTAAAATGGCTTTCATAATGGATAACGAAAATATTTCTTATAACCAGATTAAAGTTGTCGGTGTCGGTGGCGGCGGCGGTAACGCCGTTAACGGAATGGTTGAGTCAGGCATCATCGGTGTAGAATTCCTTTCAATCAATACTGACAGACAGATTCTCGAAAACTCAAAGGCAACACATAAGATTCAGATCGGTGAGAAGGTTACAGGCTGTATGGGCGCCGGTGGTGACCCTGCAATCGGCAGAAAGGCTGCTGAAGAAAGTCGTGACGTAATTGCTGATGCTCTTCGTTCAACTGATATGGTATTTATCACCGCAGGTATGGGCGGCGGTACAGGTACAGGCGCAGCTCCCGTTGTTGCTGAGATCGCTAAGGACAACGGCGCACTCGTTGTAGCTATCGTTACAAAGCCCTTCACAATGGAAGGGAAGAAGAGGG
>JAZRQQ010000115.1:0-28976 GCA_045649935.1 Acutalibacteraceae bacterium
GCTGTTCCGTTATATTTATCGAGAATTATTCTGAGCTTTTCGGCATTGTCAGTGTACTCTTTACCCAGCAGCTCATAGGAAACTGCTTCACTTTTCAGCATCATACACATATTTACTATATGGGTATTCATCTGCCACTTATGACTAGGTTTAACCCACTTATCTGTTGCCTTATTATAATCAAAGCCCTGCTCTTGAATAATTTGTGCAAGCTCTTTTATCCAGTCCTCTTTAAATTTTTCAAATAAAAAGTTAAGAGTAATAAAGGATTCAAACCATCTGAATTTTCCCCAGGCAAAGAGAGTAATCTTTTTACTCCTGAGAAGATCATAATAATTTCTGAAAGCTTTATAAAGAACCAACGGTATTCTTTCATCCCCCGAACAGTCATAATAAACTGTAAGTGTCTTACCGATAAGCTGCAAAGCCCACGTATCATATTTCGGTATTTTATCTTTCTCACAAGGACAGATCCAGCCGTCACTGTCCTGCTTTGAAAGAATTGAATCTATGTATTTTTTTACCGTATCAATCATCTCTTCATTTTCAAGAAGATATGCAAGAGGAATAAAGCCGTCAAGCCAATAGGGTACTCTTTCCCATCCCTCACATTTTCCTCCTACCCATGCACTGTCACGGATATCGGGCCAGATTTTATGAAGATTACCGCTAAGGCTCTCTGCCTGTATTTCTAACTGACGGCGTAACCAGCCCTCAGGCTTCAGTTCCTTAGATGTGTAAAACTTCCATTTACTCATACTGTTTCACCTCAAGCAATTTTTTCATTTTCCTGAGTCAGATTCACCTGTATTTCAATGCCTCTTCTTATAAGGAAATACAGAGGAATCAACGCAAGTATACATACTATGCCTGCCCAAAGGAACATATCCTTTGCAGGAACAATTATTTCTGCATTTGCTTCATTTATAATTGTCTGCGCCGCATACTGACAAGCCTTATCCCCTATAACAGGGCCTACAACCATAGGAATGAGAACATTAAATATCATTCTTATACCCTGAAAAAGACCTGCTTTTCCTTCAGGAATAAAGTCTTTAACAGCTGCACCGAAAAGAATATTGACAAGAGCATTACCAAGAACAACCGGCAGCAGACTTACAAGTATCACATAAATACTTGTGCTTGTTGAAAGTATGAAAAAGCCCAGGGTCATCACTATAACGCCGACAACAAGACAAAAAGCCTTTTTCTTTGTTGAAAGTCTGAGAAGCGTTACAATACAAATAAGCAGTATTGCAACAACCACTACAGCAGTGATTATTACCGGAGGTCTGAGGATATTAGCCACACCGCCGTTATCGGGAATAACTACATATTGGATATATGTAAGAAGATAAGGGTAGAAAACCTGAAAGGCAACTATAGCAAAGCAGAAGGCACAAAGAGAAAGATACAGCCGTGCATTTTCTCTGATCACCGAAGGTCTGAAGCCATAGAAGAGATCTGCCCAGTAATTTGAAGAGCTTTCAATCTGTGCAGTGCGTGGCGGATCCTTAATGAGGAAAAGACCGGCAACACCGCATAAAGCAACCACTATACCAAGTCCCAAAAAGAAAATCTTATAGGAAATCGTACCGGCCTGAGCAAAGCTTCCTACACCCGTAACGGCAAAAGAGGAAACAGTTCCCACAACAGACAGAACAGTTTCAACGGCCGGTCTTTGTCTGGGTACAGTGACATCTGTCACCCAGGCCTGAAAAGCAGCATCGTTACTTGTGGAGCCCATAAAAGTCATTACAATATCCATAAGAATAATAAACCACACCGTACAGCCAAGAATCTTTGCTTCATCGGTAAGATTAAGAATACCGGCAACATTGTCCTTGGTAATAAAGCCGAACATAGCAGTTACAATACCCCACAGAATATAACCTACGGAGATAAACATTTTTCTGTTTTTAAGCTTATCACTGAGCGCACCCATTACAAAAGTAGTAAGTACAGCAGCAACTGCAGAAAGTGCAACCATACGTGCAATTGCAGTTGTTGCCTCCATTGAGCCTCTGATTGCCGCCTGAGATACATCAGCATAAATTTCATTGGTGATAAAGGTGTTAAAATACATATTCTCCGTATTCCACGCAATACCGCCCATAAAACAGAACACAGTAATTATTAACCAGTTTTTCTTACTGAGCTTTTCATTAATCATATTTTCTCATTTCCTTTTACAGTATTCTTATTCTTCGCTCTGTGCTCTTATTGGCACACAAGTGACACCCTCAAACTGCATAGTCACCTCTTCACGTGCAAAGCCTTCAAGATCATATCTGTCAGAATAGTAATTGTATTTATCAATTGCAAAAGTGGTATCAGGCTTACAGGTAATCATTGTACAGCCTCTCTGTGACCCGAGCTTATCTATATCTGAATATGCAAAGTAGTCAATACTGTATCCGTAGCTGAATTTAATTCCCTTATATTCAAAAGTTGTGCTGTTAAGATGGTCATGACCGTTAAACATAGCTTTGGTTGACCCGAGCTCAAGCATTTTTTCAAAAAGGTCATCTTCACCGAGACCGCAATATACAACCTTACCTCCTTCACCCATTATTCCGTCAAGGAATTTCACATTCTCCGTATCCTTGTAACCGTTTTCTTTGAATTCATTCCAGCCGTCAAGCATTTCTACAAGAGGAATATGGAAAAAAGCAAGAGATTTAACAGCTTCAGCCTTCTTGTCGACTTTTTTATTTTCACCGTTCATACGGTTGATTTCCCCTTCATACCACTGAACCTGATTGGGATGAATATTATCATATGTACCCTTGATGCTTTCAATGATATTGTCCTTTACATATGCCTGTGAGTCAATTAATACCAGTGCCTGAGTAATAATTCCGTCAGAGTTTTTAACCTCAATCACATGGTTTCCGTAGCCGTCAACCTCCTCAGGTCCTGCCTGAAACAGACAATATTTATACTCTTCGTTTTCATAAAACTCAGCCATTGCTTCTCTGTCAAAATATGAATAGGCTTCAGCATCGTGATTGCCGAAGGTTACATCCCAATATACACCGAGGCTTTCCATAAGATTTGCAAAAGCCTTTGCACCGCTGTGGTTATTGAATGTGCCTGCCACATAAGGAACGGGGAAAGCAATATCTCCCGTTGCAATAACAAGATCCGGCTTTTCCTTTGTTACCATAGCTGCAACAGCATTAAGTGCCTTTTCGTCAACAGTCTTAGACATAAAACCGCCACCGATATGTATATCAGTAAGATGCATTACTTTAAAATCTGAGTCTGTTGTAAAATACCAGTTACCGTTTTCATCCTTTTCAGGCACAAGCTGATTTTCATACTGAATCTTACCGTAAGAGTTTCCCGCTTCAATCAGATTCTGTACAGAAAAATAGTTAAGACCCGTAATAACAACCGCAATTACTGCAACTGCCAGAACAATGGCCAACAGAATCTTTGTACCTTTTTTACTTTCTTTCTTAGTCATATTTTCCACTCCTTTTGATTTATGTTTTTAGAATACCATATTTATTTACTGTTTTCAAGCATAGAAGACTTAAAGTCGGACTTCTTATTTTTACTGTCCGATTTAATCTTTACTATTGACGGCACAGCCTGTTATAGTGTATTCTTTAAACAGCATTATAGCTGAAAAATAAACGTATGCGGAGTGTGTTATATGACAACTAAAGAATATCTTGAGCTTATTGATGAAGTAAATGAAAAAGGAAAATATAAAGCTGACTGGAGCTCTCTCTCTCATCACAAGGTTCCCGATTGGTATATGCATGATAAGCTCGGTGTTTTTATCCATTGGGGCATCTATTCGGTACCTGCTTTCGGAAATGAATGGTATTCAAGAGGAATGTATGACAAAAACGTAAGAGAATTTGAGCACCACAGAAAAACCTACGGTGAGCATAAGGACTTCGGCTACAAGGATTTTATTCCTATGTTCAAAGCAGAAAAATTCGACGCTGAAAAATGGGTATCCCTTTTCAAAAAAGCCGGCATGAAATATGTTATGCCTGTTGCAGAGCATCATGACGGTTTTGCTATGTATGAAACAGAATTCAACCGTTGGAATTCAAAGGAAATGGGACCTTGCCGTGATGTTGTAGGTGAGCTTAAGGCTGAATGTGAAAAGCAAGGACTTACTCTTTGTGCTTCAACACACAGAGCTGAGCATTATTTCTTTATGAATCCCGGAAGACTTTGCGACAGTGATGTTAACGATGATACCTACCGTGATTTTTACGGCCCTGCAGTATATTGTGAAGAATTTGATCCTAAGATTATACATATAACAACCGCTGATACATATGCAAAGGGTGCAAGTCAGGAATGGCTGGAAGACTGGCTTGTCCGCACCTGTGAAATTGTTGATAAATATCAGCCCGCAGTTCTTTATTTTGACTGGTGGATACACAACCACTCCTTCAAGCCTTATCTTAAAAAGCTTGCAGCATATTACTACAACCGTGCAGAGGAATGGGGCAAGGAGGTAACTATCAACTATAAGCACGAAGCTTTTCCTCCTACAGTTGCTGTTTTCGATGTTGAACGCGGTGCTTTATCGGGAATCTCCCCTCTTTACTGGCAGACAGATACAGCTATCGGCAAATGCTCCTGGGGATACCGCTTCGATAATGAATACAAAAGCTCAAGACAGGTTATATGCGACCTTATAGATATAGTTTCTAAAAACGGAAATCTCCTTATCAATATCGGTCCAAAAGCCGACGGTACAATTACAGATGAGGAAACAAAGGTGCTTCTTGATATGGGTGAATGGCTCAACATCAACGGAGAAGGTATTTACGGTACAACCTTCTGGAAAACCTTCGGTGAAGGCAAGGTAAACGCAGAAGAGGGCTTCTTCAAGGACGGTGACGAAAAGAAATTCACCGACAAGGATTTCAGATTCACCTATAAGGACGGTTATCTTTATGCCTTCCAGATGCGTCCGTCAAAGAAGGTTAAAATTAAAACACTGAAGAAACACACCTCTCACGATTATCTTATCGAAAGTGTTGAGCTTCTCGGCAGTGATGAAAAGATAGATTTCAGAAGAACGGAAAAATGCCTTGAAATCAAACTCAAGAATGATATTGCAACAGACTTACCTCTTTGCTTCAAAATTGCAATAGGATAAAAATACTTCACTAAAAACTATAATAAAAAAACTTATCTCCTGTCACGGTTTATTATCGCATTGACAGGAGATTTTTGTTTATTTTCTTTTTTCGGTACAAAGTGCAATAAGCTCATCAACCCTTGCTGTTGCAAGACACTCAACTGTATCCGAAGCACCGTAGTAAATTTTCACTTCGCCGTCATCTTCAAGAATCATACCGCCGGGGAATATAACATGCTGACGGAAGCCTACTTCTGTTTCATAAACAGTTTCGGGAGCTATAAGGGGAAGCTTACTCATACCGATAATTTTTGTGGGATCTTCAAGATCAAGGAGCATAATTCCTGCGCAGTATCTTTTTTTCCAGGCAGTTTCCCATCCGTTCTTTTCACGGCTTTCATCCTTATCAACTGCGTGAAAAATTGTAAGCCAGCCTTTTTCTGTTTTCACAGGTGGTGCAGCGGGACCGATTTTATCGTTTGCATAGGGAACATCCTCTACAGCAAGAACAAGCTCTGTTTCACCCCAGAACACAAGATCCGGTGAATTGGAAAGCCATAAGTCAAATCTGTCCTTTCCTCCTCTTGAATAAACAGGGAAAGGTCTTTCAAGACGAACATATTTACCGCCAATTTTTTCAGGAAATAGCACCATATTTCTGTTATCGGGTGCAGATGCACTGATTATATTGATTCTTTCAAAATCATCGTCAATTTCTGCAATACATCCACGTACGCCGTGCCTCGTATCCATAGCCATACACAGATAAGGCTTATTGTCAATTACCGTAATTCTCGGGTCATAAAGCCTTCTTATTTCGTCATCAGGAAGCAGGTTTTTATTATCAAAAATTATATTTTCGTGAACCTTCCAATTTATACCATCATCACTTGATGCAACACCGAGAGAAGTATTGAAGCGTACAGCAGGATAAGTTTCTTCCGTAGGACCGTAATCATTGCGGAAAACCATAATATATTTACCCTTGTACTTTGCAACTCCGGCATTAAAAATCAATGATGCTTCATAAGGGATATCGTCTTTTGTAAGTACAGGCTTTTCAACCCTTCGTATACAATCGGCACTGTAAAGCTCAGGCTTTAGCATTTTCATATTTTCATCTCATTTCAGATAAATTTTCTTGTCGGATTCTGAGGATTCGTAAATTGCCAGAAATTCCTCTACGGATTTTCCGCCCTCATCGGCATCTATAGGGAAAGGAATTCCTTTTTCGATGCATCGGTAAAAATCTCGTATAAGATCAATATGACCGTTGCCCCAGTAATTTTTACCGATAAAGCCCACATTATTTTCTGTGTGAACAGCTGTAGAACTGCCGTCGGCAATAATAAAAGCATTATTACTTTCTATACGTAATACAGCCTTTTCACAGACTATATCAATAAAGAAAGGCAGATTTTCACCGAAAGCCGTAGTTGCATTAAAAAGAGCAGTTGTTCCGTCAGAGTAATATAGCAAGGCGTGTACCGAGTCCTCTACTTCAATAATCCCTTTAAGATGATCGTTAAACACATGAGCTGTAACGGATTTAACATCTGCACCTATAAGATATCTTAACAAGTCCATGGTATGTATGGCCTGATTGACGGTTACACCGCCACCCTCTTTTTCTTTTGTTCCGTGCCAGTCATCACTGTAATACTCTTTACCTCTGTTCCAATGTACAAATGCTCTTGCAGCAGTAATTCTGCCGTAAGTACCTTTTTCAAGTATTTCCTTAACTGCAAGGACAGATTTGTTATATCTGTTCTGGAAGCAGACTCCGAACATTCCATTGCTTTTTTTCTGTGCTATGCGGAGCTTTTCAAGTCCGTCAGCAGATATAGCGCAAGGCTTTTCACAGAGGACGTGAATTCCCCTTTCCAGCGCCTTTAAGGACATATCTACATGAAGATAATGAGGTGTACAGATATGTACACAGTCAGGCTTATCCTCTGAAAGCATTGTTTCATAATCATAATAAGCCTTGCAGCCGTATAACTGTGCCATTCTGTCAGCACGGTCTTTTTTTATATCAACAACAGAAGATATTTCAACCGAATCTGTTTCACTCAGGGCTTTAAGGTGGTTTCCTGAAACAGATCCGCAACCTACAACTGAAACTCTCATACGTAAACTCCTAAATCAATAAGTGCTGTTCATATCTTCGTTTACTGCTGAAACAACATCTTCCTTTGCTTTTGATGAAGCTACCTTTTCCATAAGAAGATTATAGAATTTATCTTCATCAATAGGAAGCTTAACTGTTTCACCTGTCCAGCTCGAATAATGTGCAGCATTAGAAATCATAAGTCCGTTTATACCCTCTTCACCTTCTGCAACAAGAGGTGTTCCGTAAAGAATGTGATCAGAAAATGCATTGAGCACACCTGAATGCTGATCGTTTATTCCGTCAGTTTCAACTACTGTTTCTTTATAGGGTATAGTTGCAAAACCGCTTTCACAGGTTGCAATATTATCTGTCAATGATTCTTCAAGCTCGTAAAGAGTAATCTTTTCACCCTTTTCGCAGATGAGATTTGCCTTATCCATTGTGATTTCAAGTCTGTTAGAGCCGGGATAATCTCCCGTTGTTGTTACAAACACACCCGTTGCACCGTTAGGATATTCGGCATAGATAGTTACATCATCTTCTATCTCAACATCGTGCCATTTTCCTTCGTGACAGAAAGCACGTATTTCAGAAGGCATACCACAGAGCCACTGCCACAAATCAAGCTGATGAGGAGACTGATTGAGAAGAAGGCCTCCGCCTTCACCTACCCAGGTGGCTCTCCATCCGCCAGAATTATAGTAAGCCTGCGTACGGTACCAATCGGTGATTATCCAGTTCACTCGTCGGATTTCACCGTAAGCCTTACTGTCGATTATTTCTTTGATTTTTCTGTAAACACAGTTTGTTCTCTGATTAAACATCATAGCAAAGGTTTTATCCTGTGTTTTTGCGTATTCATTCATTTCACGTACCTGCTTGGTATAAACGCCTGCAGGCTTTTCTGAAACAACGTGAATTCCGTTTCTGAGCGATTCAATTACAAGTTCCGGATGAGAATAATGAGGTGTGCAGATAATAACTGCATCAACTGCTCCGCTTTCTATAAGCTCTTTGCCGGAGCCGAATCTTTCAGCTTCCGGAAGATTTTTTTCAGACCATATAAGCTTTTCCTTTGCTGTATCTGCAACAGCTGTTATACGCATTCCTCTTATTTTACCGCTGAGAAAATTCTTTGCGTGTGCAGTGCCCATATTACCCATACCGATAATACCAAAACGTATGGGATGCACCTCATTAACAACAGCATACATAGCATCAGCAGCAGCCTTAAAGGACTCTGCGTGAGAAGCAAAAGCGTTCACTTTCATTTCTCTTGATGTCTCACCTTCAGCTTCAAGATTTGAAAGCCCTTCGAAAACCTTAAGATGAGGTTCAAGTGAAAGAACAGCAGTCTGCTTTCTTTTATCAAATCTACTGAGAATTTCTCTGACGTTTCCGTCACCCTGACCTGCAGGAACAACCTCCGCATTTTCGTACAGAGCATCTTTTATATGGAAATACTCAATATATTCTTCGAGCAAATCATAAGCCTTAAGTGTATCAACACCGCACTGAACAAAATTAGCCGGATCAAAAACAGCTTTAAGCTTTCCTTCACAAGCGCTGAGAATATCAAGACAGCGTTCTGCAGTATCACCGTATATACCCTTTTCATTTTCGTGACAGCATATAAGACCTTCACTGTCAGCATAATCTGTCATAGCTTTTACACGTCTGATAACCTCATCTCTGTATTCTTCATGAGAATCACCCTCACTGAAATAAAAGCTGAACATACGGATATATTTTGCTTCAAGAATTTTTGCAACTTCAACAGTATTCTTAAAAGCTTCGAAATGAGGGGCAAAATCTTCCTTGATATTGATTTTACCGTAGCCTGAACCGATAGAAGAAACCTTCATTCCTCCTCTGTCAATCTCTATCTTCATTTCCCTGGCTTTATCTACAGAGAGATTATTGATATTAATTTCTTTTCCGAAGCCTCTGAGCTCCATATGTGTAATTCTGTTAGCTTTACATGCAGCCATCTGACCGCCGATTGTTGACTCTCCCGATTCGTCACAGAACGCAGAGAAAATAAAATGTGCCATAAAAAGCTCTCCTTAATATTAGTTGTCCCTGTTAAGAAGATCAAAGGTAAGAGTTATACTCCACCCGTAATCTCTTATTGTTTGATATTTGATTCTGAAATCATAAGGCTCATAAACCTCACCCTTACGGTTAAAGCAGAAAGGCGGAATAAGATTTTCACTGTCATAAAACTCATATACTGTACCGGTACGCTCATACCAGGTGTTGACTGTTTCAAGTGTTCCATATGTAAGTTTTTCTGATATACCGTTGTATCCGTAATCAGAAAGACCTTCTATAATCATATAGTTATAGTTCAGCCATACGGGTCCGCGCCACATATCAGTACCAAAGGTAGCATCATTTTTTGATATGCTGGGCACCGGAAACTCCGTACCGAATTCATCGGGATTTTCAAGGTGTGCAACAAGTGCCTTAGCCTGATTTTCGTCACATACACCCGAAAAAAGAGGAAGAAATGAAGCTACAGACTGAACTTTATTAAAGCTTTCATTCTGTATAGCATAATCGTAGTAAAATCCGTCCTCTTCACACCATAAGGTACTGTTTATATCGTTTCTGATTTTGTCAAACCAGTCTCCGAAGAACTTTTCGTTTTCACGGTCACCAAGCTCTGCGGCTATTTTTTTCATATATCTTACATCGTTTGCCATATAACAGCAAAAATCTATGGCATACAAATCCTTATCTGTATCAAACCTCGGAGAGTTGTCCATACCCGATTCATCGCATCGGTTATTAAGCTCCTCGTTAGTATGCCAGGAATAAAGCTCTTTGTTGCTCTTTCGTCTGTTATCCTGACACCAGAGCAGAAAAGCTTTGTTATGCTCTGAAACCTTTTTAAGGAATTCCTTATCTCCGCTTTTTTCATAAACCAGATATGCACCCCACGCAATAACGGGCGGCTGAGTTATATCTGAAATAAAATCAGGTCTTGCCATATGAGGTATAAAGCCGTCCTGACGCTGAACATCAAACAAAGCAAGAATAAGATTCTGTGCTAAATCCGTATCAAGATTTCTGTGTCCTATAGCGTGAAAAACCGAATCCCACAGCCACATATTTCTGTGAGGCAGACGGTCAGGTGTTGACCATATTCTTTTTATATTGCCTTCAGGTGAATAGAGCTGACTTTTCATTACACTAAGACACTTGGCATATAAGGCAGAATACTTACTGCCTTCAGGAAGCGCTTTTTCATAAAGCTTTTTCTTATCTGCTTCAAGCTCTTTAATGTCAGTATTTATCCACATTTCACAAAGCTCAGCTGCTTCACTTTCATTCTTTCCGAAAGCAAAGGCATACCTGCCGTTACGTCTGAGCAAAGCCGTATATTCACCGTCTTTTGTATCGTGGATTTCTATATCGCCGTTTTTGGTAATTACACATTCACCGTCTGTATTTACAAATATTCCTGACTTATCTGTGTATTCACCGACAACAAGATGCCTTCCGGCAAAAAATATACTTATGTTACCCCAAGGTGTTGTGCCTGTAATCATATCTGAGGTCACACTTCTGAGATTAGGTGCCGTACTTTTGTTGATGTTACCGAAGTAAAGAGTTCTTCGGCACTGAGTATGAAATATAATACCGATTCTGTCTCCGCAGAGAGTCCCGGTAAAATCATCGGTAAAATATGAATCTCCGTCAAGGGCAGAATAAGCAAATAACTGACCTTGTCCCCATTTGCAAGGAATCATTTATCTTCCTCCCCCTTACATCAAGATATCAGCAATTATAGGATAATGATCTGACGGATACATATCCTTTACCGTATTACGGATAATTTTATATGTATCAACCTTTGCATCTTTAGGCGCAAAAATATAGTCAATAGGACCTGCGGAGCCTTCGATTACTTTTCCGTAATTATGGAAAGTAATACCCTTATCACTCTTTTTAGCTACTGCCATAGTGTCATTCGACACCTTAATCATTTCAGCATAAACCTCACTTGAGGGCTCAGTATTGAAGTCACCCGTACATACAACATTGCCATCCTTCTGAAGCTCCTTAAGCTTATCGATAAAGATGCCTATCTGACCTACTCTTGTTTCCTCAAGAACGTGGTCGAGATGAGTATTTATATGCGTATATCTTTCTCCGGTTTCCTTATTCTCAAGCACCGCCCAGGTTGCAACTCTGTAGCAGGCGCTGTCAAAGCTTTTTGTGTATTTTACCTCAGGTGTTTCTGAGAGCCAGATTGTTCCTTGGTCAATCAGGGTATATTTATCTTTAAGATAAAAAACTGCGCTGAGCTCCGATTTATAGCCCTCTTCATCCCTCGCTTCTCCGACGAAGGCATATCTTTCTCCGAGAGCTTCATTAAGTATATCCATCCACTTACCTGTTGCTTCCTGCACACCAAAGGAATCGGGAGCATATTGTTCAATAATTGTTGAAACAATTTTTGAACGGTTTTTCACGCTGCCCTCTTTATCGTCTCTGCAGCGCACATTGAAAGACATAATTCTTACTGCGGCTTCATTTTTCTGCGGTATGCCGTCAATTACAATTTCACCAAAATCTACTGTAGTTATTTTATCGTAAATCATAGCACCTACTCCTGTCAACACAATAGCTGTAACAAGTACTCCAACAATTATTTTAGCTTTTTTCATAGTAGTGTCTCCTTTGTTTTATACAGTCTGTTAAGCATATTAGCCTAAGACTTCATAAGCGACATCAGGACTGTCAGTTATAATACCGTCAGCACCTACACTTTGTAAAAACAACATTTTTTCCGGATCATTGATTGTCCAGTAGTGTACAGCAATGTTATTTTTATGAGCATAATTTACAAGCCTTGATGTACCCATATTTACAATATATCTGTCAGGTGGTACCTGAAGAACATTGAATTTATAATATCCCTCAGGTCTGTCTATGTCAAGGAGTGCGTCAAAAAACAATCCTGCTGCTTCAACATTATAAGCAGTACGGCATATATCAGGATAATTTTCTTCAAGATATAAAATAACATCCTTATTGAATGAAGCAACAATTACTTTATCTGTCAGCTTCATATCCGATAAAATACCGTAAAGAATATCTGCTGCCTTGAATCCAAGCTCACCGCTGTTTTTGATTTCTATACTGTAATAATATCCGCCGCTGTTTTCAAGATAACTGAGTGCATCATTTACAGTCAATGCTCTGAGATTGTCGGGTATTTCATCACCTCGGAGTCCTTTATAGGGAGTTTCTCCGTCTTTATTTTTGAAATTTTCACCAAAGTTAAGGTTATATATTTCTTCATAAGTATAATCTTCCGGATAGTTTTCTGTTTTACCGAAAAATTCAACTGCATCTGTAACTTCGTCAAGATTATCGTCATGCAGAACAATGAGCTTTTCATCTGCAGTTATGTGCAGATCAAACTCAAAGATATCTGTTTTAAAGGTTTCAGAATTTACGCAGCCCTCAAAAGCCATCATTGTCCCCTGAGGAAAAAGCTTTCTGCCTGCACGGTGAGCTGAAACCATAGTATCACCAAGCTGAGTTATGTACCGATTGGTTACAGCATAATTCTGCGGTTCGTCCTTCCACTGATAAGTGACAAGCTTATAAAGTCCGAAAACAGCTGAAGCTATTACCAATAAACAAACAACAGTTATCTTCAGGACCTTTAAAATCAAAGATACTTTTTTACTTCTTTTTTCTTCAATGCTTTTCATATTTTTCCCTTTTTATAAAATCTCTTTTATACTGTTTCTGCTTCAGAGAGCTTAGCCTTTGCTTCTGCTCTTATTACTTCAAGCTCTTCCATAATTTTTTCCTTACGTTTACCCGTAAAGTTATCAAACATCATAATTATACCGGGAAGAAGGTTACCGAGAATACCGGGAATTACAACAAGAAGGAATATACCGTGAAGAGTTTCAGGTGTCTGAATTGCCTCAACCATCTCACCGTCAACCATCTGTGCGCTCTGATATCCAATAAGTGCAAGACCTCCGTTTACAAGAAGCTCTTTCCAAAGGTCGGCAATTCTTGAAACCATAGTGCTGAAAGCAAAAACCATGCCCTCGTTACGCTGTGCAACACCGTATTTTTTATAGCTCTTCCACTCCATATAATCAGTAGAGTCAGCGAGAAGAACTCGTTTTGCTGCACTCATACCTGCATTAGGCAGACCGCCGAGTGCAATAAGAATACCTACAATCCAAAGATTTTTATAGCCGAAAAATGCAAGAAGAATATAGCATATTGCAGTATGCATATAACCGGCAACAACAATATCTCTTGACGAAAGCTTACGTCCGATAAAAGGAACAGAGAAAAGTCCGGCATAGGAAAGTGCTGAGGAGCCCATTTCAACATATGCCTTCATACCGTATTTGTTGAGTGTCTGCTTATAGAAGAAAGGAAGTGAATTATAGCATACTCTTCTGATAGACTCAATGCAGTTGCAAAGACAAAGAAGAAGAAGCGGTCTGTTGAGAAGAATAAGCTTATAATCAATTTTTATTTTTTTATCATCCTTGGGAGGAAGCACAATATTTCTTTCTTTAAGAGTCATACAAGGTACAAGCATGGTGAAAAGACCCATAATTCCGAAAAGGAGTGCAACTGAAAAGAATGCCCACTTTTCTGAGTTGTAGTCTCCGCCGCGAGCTTCGATTATAATAGGCACAAGCCAACCGGGGAACATTGAGCCGAGAGTTGAAGCTACCTGTGCAACCGTATAGAAGTTCTTTCTTGATTTTGCATTGGGTGTCATTCGTACCGAAAGAGTTGAAAGAGCTACATCATAAAATGTATCTGCAATATTAAAAACAAGATAAAGTACAAAGCTCCAGATAAGATTAAACATCAATGAGCCTGACGGTACGACAAAAAGTAATACCGAAGCAAAAGTAAACGGAATAGCAGAAGCCATCATAAAGTTTCTTGCATTACCCTTACCTGAGCGATTGTTGTCAAGCATTGCACCGACAACAGGTGCAATAAAAATATTTACAGCTGTTGTTGTTGATTTCATAGCAACCATATGGCTTGACCTAAGACCCATATAGTCATACATAAACTGGTCAGTGTATGTACTTACGGAATCCTGACCCATACAGTTTCCGAATACACCTGAAACGTAGCCCATCTGTTCTTTCAAAGCAACATCAGGATTATCAATAAATTTCTGAAGTTTTTCTTTAAATCTTCCCATTTTATTTTCTCCTTATATTTCAATTTCTTTTTCAAAATATTCTGATTGCACACCGTAAACAGTTTCGGCAGAAATCTTCAGCGTATATTTTCCCTCTGATAATCTGCCAAGGCTTGTGCATAGCCTTTCTTCGGTATTATAAAGATAATATGACGGAATCGTTTTTCCTTCCGAAACAATATTTTCGTCTTTATCATAAACATATACCCTATAAATAAATACGGGCATACCGTCGGTACTGAAAGCCTTCGGATATTCTGCAAAAAAGCTTCCGTCCTTCTCTGTGATTGAAAGTTCCGCATTTTCAGAAAAGACAGGCGGCTTTGAACGTGAACGCTGTTTCTCCTCAGTATATTCTCTGTTTTTATTATCTGAAGGGTTTTCAAGGTAATATTCACAGAGTATTTCTCCAGCTTCACAGTCTATACCCGAAAGATGCAGATTGCCTTCTGCGTCAGCCTCAACAATCCAGAAGGTTCCGCAATCCCTGTATGTAGGAGGATGAACACAGCGTTCATCGTCAACGGTAAGCTCAACATACTTAAGTGAGCCCGTACCGATTGCCGTATATTCGTTCTGCCACAGAGAGCGTGGATCATTAAGCGGATAATGTGAGTGCCCCGAAAAATCTACCACATTGGGATATTTTTTCAGAAGCTTTGTGAAAAGCGGGTGTCCCCATCCGTCAAATTTACTGCTTCCGTAAACTGTATATTTTACATGCTCGTGATGAATTAAAAATACGGGTTTATCGGGTGTATCATCTATTGCTTCTTCAAGTTGTTTTTTCAGCCACTTTTTCTGTCCCGGTGAATAATAAAGCTCGGGCAGACGGCAGGTTGAAAGACCGATAAAATGATAACCGCCAATCACCTTATGAAAATCTGTTTCCTGACCGGTAATATTTATAAAACAGTCAAGGGATTTCTTTTTCAGAGTAATACATTCATGACCTCTGGCAACAATACTTAAAAGCTGAGTACCCTTTTCTGTTGCGTAGTTAAAAAGCTCACCGAAGGCTTCAAACTCATCAGGTCTTCCGTGATCCGTAAAGTCGCCGGCCATAAGCATAGCATCAAGCTTCTGATACCATTCATTTTTTAAAGAAAAATCCAATGAGAAATCAATCGCCTTTTTAAGTCTTCTGTAGCCGACGGAATCAACACCTTCAATATGTGCATCACTGGAAGCAACAAATCTGAGCACGGGTATAAAATCTTTTTTCATAAAATCACCTCGTTACTGAAAATATATACTTATTGCAAACAGAGTCTGCGCCGCAAAATAGGTATAAGAGACAGCATAATGCAAGAATTCCGGGCGCTTCATTCCGCCCATATCCGTTCCGAGCATCAGATCAGAAAATATAAAAAGTGTTCCCGCTGTAATAAGACAAAGTCCGAATAGTATATTCCCCTGCGTTACAGATGCAACACCCTTTGCCAGAGCACTGAAGAAGCATAATAAGAGAACTGCAGTATAAACAAGTACAGGCTTCTTCAGCTTTCCGAATTTAAGCTTTTTTTCTGTCAATATAAATAACGGTATATATGCAAAGAGTGTCAGAATAATTACGGGCACGGCAAGAGTTAAGGTGTTCACTGCCCCGATAAATAAAAAAGTAATTATATACACTATATGTCCTACTGCAAAAAACAGAGCTCCGGGTAAAAAATACTTTTTATTTTTGTACCCTAAAAGGAAATCACCAAGAACACCCATTGTAAGAGCAGATATAATCATTACAGAATATACTGTCAGTTCATAAGCCGCAGCAACCGACAATATACCGGTAAGCATATAGAGAGATGCACACAGCATCTTCATCTTTAAGCCGTACCTGTCTGACAGACCGCTCTTTTGTGAGACTACAGGCATTACAGCAGAAATTCCTGCAACCAATAACGGTAATATTTTCATATTTCCTCCGTCTTATCAATCAAGATTGTAATCTTTCAGATAAGCCTTTGTATTGTCAGTCATTTTTCTGAAGAGTGTTCTTGCGTCATCAAGTCCGCAGGTAACAAGAGGATCATTGGAAAATACATTGAATATCTTTTCTGTATCTCTTTCTGCAATAGCATCGGAAAGAACCTCCTGCATTGTACAGATTCTTGAAATGAGCGGATAAATCTCTTTAGGTATATTACCTGCAACAACAGGCGTAACACTGCCTGAGGTGAAAGCAGCATTGGTTTCAACCACTGCTCCGAGAGGAAGATTAGGTATCTGACCTCGGTTAGGAAGATTTACATTTGTAACAAAATCACCGAGACCGAGAATTGCTCTCATCTGTCTTACTCCCTCTTCACCTGTTTTCTTAAGCTTAAGCTCCTCTTCACCGTTTAAAAGGCGCTTACTTTTTGCAAGGCGTTCTTTGAGTTCATCCTTTCTTGACCATACGGGAGTGAGATGAAAAAGCATTTCCTCCACTCTTTCGGGAGTTTCAAGATACCATTTTCCTTCACAGAACTCAGCAAGATGTCTGTCACCTGCTGCAGCTATATAACCGAAGCGTCTGAAAAGGTCAATCTTAACCTTGTGAGCATTTCCGTGAAAGCTCTTGAGCCATTCGGGATCGACATATTCTTTACAGCCGTCCTTATATTTTTCACAGAATTCCTTATAATACGGAAAAAGGTCTGTATTTCTGTATTTAGCTGATGTAAGCCATGTAAAATGGTTTACACCGATAGGATTTACTTTGATATCCTTTCGTTTGACCTCTTCACCGAAAAGCTCGGAAGTCATTCTTGCAAGTAAATCCTGCGTACCGAAAACCTCGTGACAACAACCGAAGGCTTTGATTTGAGGGAAAACTCTGTAAAGTGTCTTTACACATAAGGTCATCGGATTAGTGTAGTTGATTACCCATGCATCAGGTGAATATTTTTTTATGTTCTCAGCGATTTCCTCAAACATAGGTAAGGTACGCATTGCACGTATTACACCGCCGGGACCCGTTGTGTCACCTACAGACTGATATATACCGTATTCTTCCGGTGCATGCACATCGCTTTCCATTTCGTCAAAGGTACCGGGAAGAATAGAAATTATAACAAAATCTGCACCCGTAAGAGCCTCACCTATAGTTTCACAGGCTTTATATTTCCACTGAGAAACCGTTTCGGGATGCTTATTATACATATTGCCTATTTTTTCGTTTGCTTTTGCAGCTTCAAGGTCGATATCATAAAGACAAACCTCACCGCTCATATCACCGGCTGATGCAAGGTCACTCATAAGTCCCCATGCCCAGCCTCTTGAGCCCCCACCTATGTAAGCAATTTTTACATTTTCTGCTTTATTATCTGTATATTTCATAATTACACCTCTTTATTGATGATTGAATATTCTTTCGGCTTCATATGTGCCGTCTTCTTTTATGTTAAGGATTGTGCAGCCCTGAATCCATTCACTTTCGGGAGCATCAAACTTACTTCCCATATTATATGCCGCATAACCTGACGGCTGCATATAAGAAAGAAGGATACCGTCACACATAACACCGAAATTATTTACATGGTCATGACCGAAATATACGGCCTGAGCACTTCCTTTTTCCTTCATAGCATCAAAAAGGCCTGCATCAAATCCGGATTCACAGACACCTTCTCTTTTTTCACCGTAAAGGAAATCACCGTCTTTATATTCCTTTTCAGCCTGATAAAGAGGAATGTGAACAACGGTCACAGACTTGAATTCACCGTATTCACTTTCAATAGCATCGTGCTTATCCTTATACCACTGCACCTGAGATTTCTTGACGCCGTCATATACATCGTCAGTATCAGTCACTCCGTATTCTGCCTTTGATTCATCAGTCATATAATCGCCTGTATCCATAAGGAAGAAAACCTCTTTAAGAGTATCGTCAGAGTTAAGGATATTGATAGTACAATTGCCGTTACCGTCAACATCTGCAAGACCTTTTCTTACAAGACAGTGCTCATAGTCTGAGAATAACTCAATTACCTTAGCTCTGTCATATGAAAGGAAGCCGTCACCCTCGTGGTTACCGAGAACAGTAGCCCAGTAAACGCCGAGATTTTCAAAAAGCTCTGCAAGCTGAACATTTCTCTTTTTATTAAAGCCGTATGTAACATTGTCTCCGCCTAATATAACAAGGTCGGGGTTATGGCTTTTAATATTGTTTACCATATAGGTAACAGTTTTATTATCAAGCTCCTTATCTCCCTTAAGGTGCATATCGGTAAACATAAGAACCTTGAAATCTCCGTCAGAATTCTTTCTGATTGTAACACTGTCCTCGTCTTCGGCAAGGATTTCAACATCACAGGAAAGCTTCTCTACCGATGAAATATCATAAGAAATACCTTTTGAGCTCTGGTAACCGATAAATCCACCGAATCCGATTACTGCTACAAGTAAAATTGCAAGAATAATTTTTACAGCTGTTTTCATAGTTATCATCCTTCTTTATATGTTTTTTATTATATAATACATCTATTTTGTTATGTTTTCCTTAAATATATTGATGTTTTCAGAGTATTTTCTTGACTTATTTGATATAGAATGCTATCATCCACTTATAAGGGGAGGCAGATAATATGAATTACATTAAATTTGATCCCGGTGAAGAGTTTTATTTTCATCACGGTATGAGTAAAAGAGTAGCTGAAACAGGCGCCTCCTGGCCTCATTATCACGGTCTTTATGAAATCTATTTTCTTAAAAACGGCAACTGTACCTACTTTATAGACAACAAGGTTTACAATGTGCAATCGGGAGATATAATAATTATTCCCGAGGGAATAATTCACCACACCAAATATGACAACATAAATCATTCGAGAATACTTATTAACTGCTCAGCAAGATATCTGCCAGACTCGGTCTGCTCATACATTTCTTCGGGAAATTATCTTTTCAGAAATCCGTATATTATGAATGATGTTAAAAGAATTTTCGAAAAAATAGAAAGTGAATATATGCTTAAGGACAGCCTTTCCGATGAGATAATATCCTGTAATACCCATTCACTTTTTTATCTGCTTATAAGAAATACGGATACCTGCCTCACCGTTGATTCCAGAAATAAAAATATTGAGCAGGCAGTATCCTACATAAGAGAAAATTTTTCTTCCGATATATCACTTTCTTCTATTGCAGAAATGTTTTCTGTCAGCCCGGAGCATTTTTCACGTATGTTTAAAAAAGAAACAGGCCTCGGCTTCTCAAAGTATCTGAACTCCTTAAGATTACAATATGCAGAACAGCTTCTGAAAACGGAAGAAAAGCAAAGTATAACAAAAATTGCAGAAAGCTGCGGATTTGAAGACAGCAATTACTTTTCCAAGAAATTCAAGGAAATGTACGGTGTTGCACCTAAAAAGATCCGTCAACATAAATAAAGATAAAATACACCGCCTGAATGCGGTGTATTTTTTATAACTGTTATCATTAGGTTTAAATCTTTTTTATTCCCCTACCGGTTTATTGGTCAATGTTGTCTTTATCAGCTCAAACATATTCACCTTACCTGATGATGTTCCATCTTCATTGAAACACATTACGGTTTTACCGTTACGGCATTTTTCCCATAAAGGAAGTCCCCTGCCGTTAGGATTTGAAGTTATAACAAAATTACAAAGATAATCCGACATTTCTTCACTTAATATATAATCACGTTCACCCATCGGTCTCCAACAATTTCTGAGAGTGCCGAACCAGTACCACAGATCGCTGCTGTGCCATGCCCCCTTATTATCACCGGGAAGGCTGTGTCCGAAATGCCATACATATGCGTGATTTTTTTTACCCCAGCCTACAGTCATCGAATAAAGAACAGCAGGAACTATATCGTGACTTGTTGATCCGACCATATAGGGAATATCCTTAGGAGCTGCTTTGTCCTTTATCAGTATACCGTCTTTAACGGGAGAAGCTGCCATAGATGCACCCTTCTGACTTTTCCATGCTTCAAAGAGCTTTTCGGGTGATATCTTACGGAATTCTTCGAGTGTTTTTGCACCCGTATCGTTCATAACAGACTTCCAGAGCTTATAATTCTTTTCAGGCTCTGATGTCATAAACGAGCCCAATGCTACACCGCTTGACATAACAGCAGAACGGAACAAGCCGTCCGTAAGCTCACTCTGACAAAGGTGCTGTACACTCATTGCACCTGCACTCTGTCCCATAACAGTGATTTTTTCGCTGTCTCCGCCGAAGGAAAAAATATTATTTTTTACCCATTCAATTGCAGCAAGCTGATCATATAGTCCATAATTTCCCGTATGACCTGCTTCAGCCTTAAGCTCCGGTAAGCAGATAAAGCCCATAGGTCCGAGACGGTAGTTCAGAGTTACGGCTATAACGCCTTTTTTTGCCCAGACAGGTCCATCAAAATGCTTTTCATGACCGCATCCTCCCGTAAATCCTCCGCCATGAATGTATATAAGAACAGGTAATTTACTGTTTTCTGTTGCATCCTCAGGAGCCCATATATTAAGAAAGAGACAATCCTCGTCATAGTTATAGGTTTCACCCTTACGGAATTCGTTATAATAAAATATCTTTCCGGGATTTTCTTCCTCATTGTAAAATGATCTTGGCTGATAAGAGCAGTTACCGAAAGCCGAAGCATCATAAGTTCCCTGCCAATGAGTGACAATTTTAGGATAAGTCCATCTTTCAGCTGTAGCATACCGTATACCCTTAAAAGCGACTGTACCTTCGGACTCACAGTAAATGCCTTTGATTTTTCCGCAAGGAGTAGAAATAATTTTATCCATAAATTATTGCTCCTTCTGTGCCATCTTGAAGTCGTCAATCTTCTGTCTTGTTTCCTTATCCATATTCCAGAGGAATCTGAATGCAGCCCAAGAGCCTACAACGAATATACCGGGAAGAAGCACACAAAGCACCTTGATTCCCGTAACTGTTGCCGCAGACTGAATTTTAAGCTCAGCATCATATCCTATCCAGCCGAGCATAAGAACAGCAGCAGAATTACCGATAGTCTGACCCACACGGCGAGAAAGATTAAATGTACCGTATATTGAGCCTTCAGTTTTCTTACCCGTAATCATTTCATTATAGTCGATAGCTTCACTTACAAGTCCCCACTGCATATAAATCGACATACTTGCAAGACCGAGAGCAATATTACTTAAAATAATATGCACATAAGGATTAACATTTACAATCATATGTAAACCGAAAAGACCGAAATACACAAACGCACCTATAAGAAGTCCGAAGCGTATAAATCTTTCAAGACCGAATTTTTTAGCAAAATACGGACCGCCGATAAGGGTAACCATCATAAAGGGAGCAGAAAGAATTGAGCCGTATGTTATAAGAGCAAGGTCACCGTATACTACGGAAAACATATAGTTATTAAGAGTTGAGCTTACATACTGCATTGTGCAGATACAGAATCCGTGAATACAAAGTGCAAGGAAAGGTCTGTTTACACGGAAAACGCCGAGAATATCTGTAAGCTTTACATTCTGCTGCTCTTTATTTTCAGAAGCGGGAACAGTTCTTTCCTCAGTAAGTGCATAATGACCAAAGCACATAACAAGTCCGAGAACAGCGCATATTACTGCACCTAAAGCATATCCCGCAGAGTTTGTCTGACCGAATTTTTTAATAAGCACAGGCATAAGCACAACAGGAACAGCATTACCTACGGCAGAGCCGAAGCCTCTTGCAGAAGAAAGTATAGCTCTTTCCTTATCATTATCTGCCATGGCTGACAAAAGAGAGCCCATAGGTATATTGAACATAGTATATGCGCCTTCATATAACACCTTAAGACCGAAAAGCACACATACAAGTGAAAGACCTTCAAAAAGTGACGGTACAGACCACAAGGCAATAAAGCTCACACATAAAAGCGGTGTGCTTTTAAGAAGCCAGGGACGGAATTTTCCCTTGGAGCCTTGCTTTTTTGCAAAGGATTTATCCATAAAAGCTCCCATAATAGGATCATTTATAAAGTCCCATACATTCCATATAACAAGAAGAATTGCAAGTAAATCAGTATCGATTTTCAAAGCGTCGGTACAATACATTGCAAATGTGCTTCCCATAAGTGTAAAGGTCATACAACCGCCTGCATCACCCAGACCGTATCCTATTTTATGCTTCAGAGTAAGACCGGTCTTTTTTGCTGATATTTTTGTTTCTTCCATTTTATTTTCTCCTTTCATCTCCTTTGATATATCATATATTATAACAGCATCATACATCATAATCAATACTATCTGTATACTCTTTAATAATAAGAAAAATCCCTTTCTTTTCCTTGAACAGAATTATTTTTTGTGTTATAATGTCGGAACAATAATCTCTGACGGTAATATATTTAACTTCAGAGGGAACGGAGAAAAAAAGTATGTCTGATAACAAAGTCAAAAATTACATGAAAAAATCAGAGATTGCCACCTTTGGTATAGGCCTTTTCGGCGTGGCTCTTCTGACAGGCTGGATGCCTGATTACACAGCAACCTATTTTGCTGATTTTGCTTTCAAGGGAAAGGGATTTGATCCCGACGTAATGTCAAAAACTATTTCAATGGTTTTCCTTGTTGCAGGTATCGTAGGTGCCGTTTGTGAGCTTATAATCGGTTATCTTGTCGACAACACAAGAACTAAGTTCGGCAAGGTGAAGCCTTGGGTAGGCTTCGGTGTTGTTCCCCTTGCACTTATTTCAATGCTTGTTTTCGTAGCACCTAATACAAACAATCAAACCCTTGCAATTATCTGGATGTTTGTAATTTATTCCCTTTATACTGCCTTCTGCTGCGCAGTTGAAAGCCCTGCAAACTGCTTCGGCTCTCTTTGCTCACCTAACCCCTCAGAGCGCTCAACTGCAATTTCAATAGCATCTTTCCTTCGCTCTGTAGGTCAGTCCGGCGGTATGGTTGTAATTCTCGTTGTCGGTCTTATAATGAAAGCCGTAATGGGTCAGCAGCAGTTCAAGAATGCTGAAGGTCAGGGTCTTGACCTCGTTATTTCAACAGCAGTATGCGCTCTGGGTATTATCCTTTTCACAATGATTTTCTTTGTCAACAACAAAGAAAGAGTTCCCTTTACCCAGGAAAAGGTAAGCCTTAAGGATGCTGTTAAGGTTGTATTTACAAACAAAAACCTTCTTATGGTTTCTCTTACCAAGCTTACAGGCTTCGGCAGAGGTGTTTACGGTACCGTTTCACTTTACATAGCTATCTATCTTCTCGGCTCAAAGGATCTGAAGCTTGGTCTTCTTCTTCCTATGGGTATCGGTACTGCAGTGGGTACACTTCTCGTAAACATAGTTCTCAAAAAGTTCTCTACAAAGAAAACCTTTATTATTTTCTGTCTTTACGGAGCATCAGCACTCGCAATTCTTTTCCTTGTTTCCAAAGGAATCGGCTTTAATAAAACGCTTATCATTCCCTTCCTTATTCTCAACTTCTTCTGCGGTCTTCAGCACGGTAACACCAATGTAACACCCAATATTATGATTGCAGACTGTGTTGATGAAATTGAATACAAAACAGGTAAGCGTCAGGAAGGTCTTGCCTATGCAGGATACGGTCTTTTCTCAAAAATTGCTTCTGCTTTCACAAAAGCTCTCGGCCCCTGGCTTCTCTACACATGGTCAGGCTATGCAGTTTCAACCGACGCAAATGTTGCTTATGCAGCACAGACCGACTCAACACTCAACAAGCTTCTTATGATATATACAATCATTCCTGCAATTTTTGTTGTATTCCAGGCTGTCCCCATCTTCTTCTATGATATGGTCGGAGAAAAGAAGGACAAAATCACAAAAGAGCTTATTGCACGCCGTGAAGCAAACGGCACATTAAGTAAGGAGGCGTAAATAATGGCAAAGAATAAAACTGAAAAAGAATTTAATTTTAAGCTTTATGCAATTGCGGTATTTTTCGGTATGCTTATTGCTCTCATTGCAATCGTTTACACAACCTTCACCTCAAGATATACCGCTTTCCATCCCCAGGCTATTGCAAAAACCTATGTTGATACAATCGTTCAGACCGGTGACGGATATAATGCTTATAAGAACACCCTTTTAAGCAAGAGTCAGAAATACGGAGATTTCATACGTGAATACTATATGTATCCCGTTATCGACAGAGACGTAAACACCGAGCTTGATGCACTCAGTGACTCAAGTCTTCCTAAGGGCTACAACAATGACTCCTACAAGGGCGAAAAAACTCTTAACGACGACGGATCACTCCAGGGACAGCTTATTTCTGTAATGTATTCCTTCTACGAAAAGCTTATAGACGAAAACGGTTGGGACAATTATGACCTTATCTTTACGGAATATTTTAAAAAGCTTGTTGAAGAGCGCAAAAATATTTTCGGTGATGACTATATGAGCGATGAGGTTATGTTCACTGCCCTTGAAGCAAATGTAAGAACCTACGGTGAAAAGCTTACAGGTACAGAGGATGTATTTGACGAAAACACCGGACTTCAGACCTCATTTAAGGCTGAAGGTATTTACGAAAAAGCTTTCGGTGAGGATTACCGAATTGTCACAGAGGTTACAGTGGAAAAGGATCTTGACCGTGATGCATATCTTGCTAAGGCAGATGAAAAAGCCTTTGAAAGCTATAAAATATCAAAAGATGATATCAATGCCGTAAAACAGTTAACAGTAAAAGTAAGCTGCGGTGAAAAGACAGATGAAATTACAGTTGTAACTGTTCAGATAGGAAAGTCCTGGTATGTTGACTCTGCTGAAACCGTTACGGCAGACCTCTACAGCTTTGCTGAATAAGATATAAGAATTATAGTTCGTAAAACTGAAAAAGTCTTCTGAACTTTAAAAGACTACAAGACAGCCAAAAAGGTTGCTTGTAGTCTTTTTTTGATGTGTTTTACACTAAAAATAAAACAATAATAAATCTTCAGACCCGTTCCTACACTCAGAAGTATGGCTTTAAAGAAAGAGGCTTAAGATTTATTGTCCTGATATAACAGTTATAGCTAAATAAGTTGCTTCAGTATAATTTTTACATAATACACGGGCGAGGACAATGTCCTCGCCCGATAATTTGATATACTATTAAACCAATATATAAATCTTACCGTAAAAGCGCCACAACTTTTAAGAGATTTTAGTCATATCAAAGTTAAATTCAACCTCTTCTATGTTACCTTTTACATCTGCATACCACGCAGCAGTGTCGCTGTGTGAAGTGTAGATTCTGGGTGCATTTATATATGAATTGTTATACAGATAGGAGAAAATGCCATCCTTTTTCTCTCCTACAGTGTTGTTACTGTAAGTGATTTCACCTGTCAGGTACAGACGTGTATTATTGGATGTTACATAAACTACGCCACCGTTACCTGCTGCAGTATTTCCTTCTGCAGTAATTCCGTCAATTTTCATACAGCTGCCTGAGCGCACATCGAGAGCTCCGCCATCAGTAGAAGATGCATTTTCACGGAAAGTACAGTTTGTAAATACAATGGGTACTGCTGTAGGTTCTGTTTCAGAATTACAGTTGCCGTTCTGCACTGAAACTGCACCGCCTGAGGTGGTACTGCTATTCTTATAGAAGGTACAGCCGGATACATTGATAATAAGCGCTGTACTGCTTCCATCAGTTGCAAGTGCGCCGCCTCTTGCTGATGAAGAGTTATTCTGAAGAAGAGTATTACTCATATTCAGTCTGGTTGCTGCAGCTGTATCCGTTCCTGTATCTGCAACATGGATTGCACCGCCGTCTTTTGCGGAGCTGTTTCCGTCAAGTGTACTGTCCTTTATTGTAACTGTTGCACCAAGATCCATAAATACTGCGCCACCTGTGGTAGCTGTGTTGCTGTTGATCTGTGCTGCATTATCAATTGTAACATTTACTGAAGCACCGTATGCATAAAGCATACCGCCTTTAGAAGCAGTGTTATTACTGTATGTACCGCCTGAAATTTTTACTGCACCGTATGTACGCATATCAAACACACCACCGTTTGCGAGTGCAGTATTTTCATAATAGTTACCGCCTGTAACATTAACTTTAGCAGTGTCGCTGGCATAAATAACACCACCGTTTGTATTGCTGTTACCTGTTGCAGTTACATCTGTCATGTTAAGCGTACCGTTACCGGTAATATATACCGTTCCGTTACCGGCAGTACCGATATTATCGGTCAGCTTTACATTATTGAGAGTTGCTGTACCGCCGTCTCTGAGATGAACTGCCGTTCCGGTTGAGCCCGTATTATTTTTGAACTCTGTACCGTTTGTAATGCTTACATCGGAACCGGGAGCAGAAACTGCACCGCCGTAGAAGCCTGTAGAGTTGCCGTCAAAAGTACAACCGTCAAGAGTGATTGCACCCCATCCCGCATAAACTGCACCGCCGCCTGCACTCTTTTCTGCAGACGAAGCACTGTTGCCTGTAAAGACAGTACCTGTAGCATGCATTTCACAACCTGAGCGAACACTTACAGCACCGCCCGCAACTGCGGTATTGTTGTTGAATGATGAAGCACCTGCATTGAATATACCCGGAGTATTTTCTGAGCCTTCATTTGTAACGTAAGTTACATATACAGCACCTGCATGTCCCTGAGCACTGTTATCTGTAAATGTATCTTTTTCTGAAGAGGTGTAAACACCTCCGTTAACTACAACCGCACCGCCGTTGCCATTCTTTTCGTTAGAATCAAGAACTGCTGTGTTTTCTTTGAATGTAACACCGGTGGTAGTCAGCTCGCCAAGTCTGTTAAATATTGCGCCGCCAAGAATTGAAGAGTTAGACTCAAACGTACCGTTTAAAGCTGAAGCACCGTTACTTTCCATATATACAGCACCGCCTAATGCAGTTGCCGTATTATCGGTCATAACAGCATTGTTAAGGTTAAGTGTTGTACTGATGGCTTCTGCCTGAGTTCCGGCAACATAGACAGCACCGCCGTCAGTTGCTTTGTTAAGCGTCAGGGTACTGTTGTCAATATTGACAACAGCATCCTGTTCCATATAAACTGCACCGCCATTGACAGCTGTATTGTTACTGAGAACTGAGCCGTCTTTTACGGTAACTTCGGCTGTATTGCCGATTGCAAATATTGCACCACCCTTTTCCGTTGCAGTATTGTCAGTAATATCACATCCGCTCAAAGTAACCTTCTGTGTTGCATATACAACACCGCCGTTGGTTGCAGAGTTTCCGGTAAAGGTGCACTCTGTAAATTCAGCAGTCTGAGCTGCATTGATTACACCGCCGTCCTTTGCAGTATTTCCGCTGAATGTTGCATCAGTCACATAAAGACCTCCGCTTGAACGCCAATCGAAAATACCGCCGCCGTTATTTGCTGTGTTACCGGTATAAGAGCCGCCGCTGACTGTAACCTCAGCTGTTCCGCTTGCGTAAAGAACACCGCCGTTATTGCTCTTATTGCCTGAAACAGACAGATCCTTCATTTCGAGACTTCCGGAATTAATATAGATTACACCGTTAGAAGATGCCGTATTATCGGCAAGGGTTACAGTATCTATCAATACATTACTGCTTCCGACGAAGTAAAGGGCTGAGCCTGTTACACCTTTTGTGTTTTTAATCTGAGAGTTATCTTTAATCTGAACATCAACATCGGTAGCATAAACTGCACCGCCATAATAAGCTGTTGAGTTTCCGTCAAGAGTTACGCCTGAAAGATTAAGGGTATTCTTGTTAGAATATATAGCACCGCCGCCTGCACTGCCTGAATAGGGGCTTGTGGCTTTATTATTCTTAAGAACGGTACCGTTAAGATTTACGGTTCCGTCAGTTCTTGAACTGATTGCACCGCCTGCAAATGCAGTATTATTTTCAAAAAGACCGCCCGTCATATTAAGAACGCCGCCCGTTTTTGATTCGTCATCATTTGTTAAATAAGAAACATATACAGCACCGCCGTGATTTTCTGCGCTGTTTCCGGTAAGGCTTGTTTCATTAAGACCGTTCATAGTACCGCCTGAAAGCATAACTGCACCGCCGTTACCGTTACTGCCGCTTTCATTCTTAACAGCTGTATTGTCTGAGAATACTGAGCCGTCAGAATTAAGTGTACCCGTCTTATTGTATACTGCACCGCCGAGCTGAGCTGTATTTTCCTTGACAGTACATTTATTAAGAGTTACAGAAGCATTATCAAGATTGATAGCACCGCCGCTTACTGCACTGTTTTTAGTCCATGTACAGTTGTTAATTGTTACAACCGTTGAGGATCCGCTTGTAAAGAGCACGCCGCCGTTTACTCCGGTATTTCCGTTTGCTGTAACATTGGTCATATCAAGGGTACCGCCGTTCTGATAAACAACACCGAATGAAGATGAGTTGTTATCAATGACAGATGAATCAGCAACAGTTACCTTGCTTGCGCTTCTGAAGCAGAGTGCTGCACCCGTACCTGCTGAAGAACCGGAAACTGTAGTATCGTTGATATTTACAGTAGTACCTGTTGTAAGAATAGCACCGCCGTAATAGTCAGCAATGTTACCGCTTAAGGTTGTACCGCTGATAGTAAGTTTACCT
>JAZRQQ010000116.1:0-41617 GCA_045649935.1 Acutalibacteraceae bacterium
GGATTTAAGTAAGGTTTATAGGGTAGAAATTGAAGCTTATGTTCCTTATGACAAATTTGTTGAGGCTGAAGAAAGCGGAGCAGACACTGTTGAGGTATACGTTGATACAATAGTATATAATAATCTTTTCGGAATATATACAGAAGAAAATCCCAAGACATTTACTCTTGAAAAAAGTCTTGCGGATTGCTTGGTAAAGAGCATAAGTGAGGTGTCGGGTATTCCGTCGAAGATTTATGAAGGTTGCGACTATTATTCTATTGACGGAGCTGAACTTTCAGTCAGATATTCCGACGGCAGAAAGGAAAAACTGACTGTTACAACAGAATTCGGTGAGCTTTTCCCGATATATAAGCTTGGCGACTCAGAAATCAGTGTTTATGATGAAGAAGGAAAACTTTACATACAGTATCTGGATGAGGTATTTGAAAAAAAGGTTACTTATGCTGAGGAGCCCTTTGAGAGCATTAAAATAACTGATTGCGCTTACGATACAGAAAACTTTGTTCTTACATCGCTTTCCTATGTAATTGAATGGAAGAATGGCAGAACAAAGACATATACCTATGCACCTGCATCTTCTGAGGCAATTGTTTTGTTAAATCAGACAATTGAAAGAGTTGACGGATTTAATGTTACTCTTGATGCTATGCCTTTTGAAATTAATTTTGAAACCGGAGAAACTGATTACGATAAAATCAGAGTTACCGTTTATGTGGGCAGTGAGCTTTCTGATACCTATGAAATAGATAATCCGCTTGAAAAACCGCTGAACACCGTGACAAAAATAGCTGCATTCTTTTCAGGAATTCTTTCAGTTTTCCGTAATATAATTTCATTTTTTGTAAATATGGTTGCTGTATAAAGTATAAATAAAAAATATCTCTGACAGAGTACGGCTCTGTCAGAGATATTTTTTTGCTGTTCGGTGAAAATTTTATGGGGATATTGACTTTTTGTTCATTGTCCTTCTTTTTTTCTTCACCTCTTGACTTATTCCGAAAAGTGAGATATAATCAATTGAATATTGTTCAAAAGCTATGACTGAGTTACAGTAGATAAGGGATAAGGCTTTTCAGAGAGGGATTGTCAGCTGGAAAAATCCTATTGCCCCCGAAATCGAAATTCGCCTCACGAGCTGTCTGTGAAAAGCAGAATGTAGTTGCTGCATTAAAGCAAAATAAAGTGGCAGGGGAGACCTTGCAATCTGAGTGGTACCGCGGAATTTTTCGTCTCATTTTTATGAGGCGTTTTTTATTTGTAAATTATATTTTCAATTTATACGGAGGTTTAAAATGGAAAGTAAAATTATACTTGTCAGAGATGAATTTACTGCTGAGCTTGAAAGAGCAGAAAATTCAGCCGACCTTGAAGCCATAAGAGTCAAATATCTTGGCAAAAAAGGTCCCGTAACCGAGCTTATGAAAGAAATGAAGGATCTTACTCCCGAAGAGAAAAAGACTTTCGGTCAGAAGGTAAATGAGCTCAAGGGCGAGCTTACAAATAAGGTTGCCGAAAAGACACAGCTTTTAAAGGAACAGGAAATTCAGAAGGAAATCGATTCAATGGCTGAATTCGATATTTCTATGCCTGCATCTCTTGGTGAAGGCTCTTACCATCCTATTACCCTTGTGCAGAGACAGTGTGAAAGAATATTTAAGTCAATGGGCTTTCACGTTGAAGATTATGCCGAGGTTGTTTCTGACTACGAATGCTTCGAGTCACTCAACATCCCCAAGCATCATCCCGCAAGAGATATGCAGGATACCTATTATCTTGACAACGGTCAGCTTTTAAAGACACAGACCTCAGCTGCGCAGAATGCTATTTATAAGAAATACAAGGACGCCCTTATTAAAGACGGTGTACCTATCAAGGCTATTTTCCCGGGAAGATGCTTCAGAAATGAGGCTACCGATGCATGTCACGAAAACACCTTCTTCCAGATGGAAGGCGTTATGGTTGATAAAAATATCTCTATTTCAAACCTTATCTACTTTATGAAGACAATGCTTTCAGAGGTGTTTCAGAAGGATATCAATGTCAGACTCCGTCCCGGCTTCTTCCCCTTCGTTGAACCCGGCTTTGAGCTTGACATCAGCTGTCTTATCTGCGGCGGTGAGGGTTGTCCCTCTTGTAAGCACAGTGGCTGGCTTGAGCTTTGTCCCTGTGGTATGATTCATCCTGAGGTGCTTAAGGATGGCGGAATTGATCCCGAAGAATATACAGGCTTTGCTTTCGGTCTCGGCCTTACAAGACTTGTTATGATGAAATACGGTATCAAGGATATCCGTGATCTTAACAGCGGTAGCCTTAAAACACTTACACAGTTTACAGATGACGAATAAGAGGGGAGGAGCAGAATTATGTTTTTATCAATGAATTGGATTTCAGACTTTGTTGACCTTGAAGGTATTGACAAGTTAGAGCTTATCCACCGTTTTTCTCTTTCTACCGCTGAGGTTGAAAATGAGATTTTCTTCAAAGGCTCAGATATCAGCGGCATCGTTGTTGCAGAAATCAAGAGTGTAGAAGATCACCCTGAATCAAAGAAGCTTCACCTTCTCAAGGTTGATGCAGGTGACGGACAGCTTACAGATGTTGTCTGCGGTGCACCGAATGTAAGAGTAGGTATGAAGACTGCTTTTGCTAAAATAGGCGCAAAAATCGGTGAGATTGAAATAACACCCCGAGCACTTGCCGGCTATACATCCTACGGTATGTGCTGCAGTGAAAAAGAGGTAGGTATCAGCGACGATAATTCAGGTATTATGGATATTACCGAGGACGTTGCAAACGGTACTGATATCAAGGAGCTTTACGAGGTTGAGGATATTGTTTTCGAGGTTGATAACAAATCTCTTACCAACCGCCCTGACCTCTGGGGTCACTACGGTATCGCAAGAGAATTTGCGGCTCTTGCAGGCAGACCTCTCAAAGCACTTGAAACTGCAGACCTTACAAAATACAATGACCTTAAAAAGATTGATATGAAAATCGAAGACGAGCTCTGTCAGAGATATTCATGCCTTCAGGTTGAAAATATCACAAAGAATGTAAGTCCCGTCAATATGAGAATCCGTCTCTTCTATTGCGGTATGAGAAGCATCAATCTTCTTGCTGACCTTACTAACTATCTTATGCTTGAAATGGGACAGCCCATGCACGCATTTGACTCAAGAAAGGTTGAAAAGATCCGTATCAAGCGCTTTGCTGATCCTTTCACATTTACAACTCTTGACGGTGTTGAAAGAAATATTGATGAAAATACCCTTATGATCTGTAACGGTGACACTCCCGTTGCTATTGCAGGTATTATGGGTGGTCTTGATTCTGAAATTGTTGACGATACAACGACACTTACCCTTGAATCTGCAACCTTCAACGCAGTTTCAATCAGAAAGTCAACTGTACGTCTTGCACACAGAACAGATGCTTCAATGAGATATGAAAAGTGTCTTGATCCCGAAATGACCGTTCCTGCTATTGCACGTTTTGTAAAGCTTCTTCAGGATATTGACGGCGGTGTGCAGGTTGTCTCCTCTCTTACTGACGAGCAGGCTTTCAGCTACGATGATGTTACACTTTCCTTCAATAAGAGCTTTGTTGACCGTTATACAGGTATTGAAATCGGCAATGATACTATTGTTAAGACTCTTGAGTCTCTCGGCTTCGGCGTTGAACTCAGCGGTGACGATTTTACTGTTGAGGTTCCTTCCTGGAGAAAAACAAAGGACGTTACAATGAAGGCTGATATCATTGAAGAAATCACCCGTATTTACGGCTACGATAACTTTGATATTCACACTACTGCAACTCCTCTTTATCCCGTACGTCCTGACACAGAAAAGACAGTTGAGGACAAAATCAAGGATATTCTTGTAAAGAGATTCTCTCTTCACGAAGCACATTCCTATGTATGGGCATACTATGACGAGTATAAGGCTTTAGGTATCGAAATTGAGGATAACGTAAAGCTTCTCAACTCCACTAACCCCAACATTGAAACTATCCGTAAGTCAATCGTTCCCACACAGCTCTGTCAGGTTAAGGTCAATAACACCTATGCACCCGATTTCGGTCTCTTTGAGGTAGGCAGAGTGGTTGACGGACTTAAAGAAGACGGCCTTTGCAACGAAAGAAAGAAGCTTGCAATCACTCTCTTCAGCAAGACAAAGACAACCGAACAGCTTTATTTCGAGCTTCGTGATATGCTTCTTACTCTTGCAAATGATATCAAGCATCTTACACTTTCCTTCAGAGCAGTAGAAGCAGCACATTCTTATGAGCATCCGAAGAACCTTAATGCAATTATCTGCGGTGATAAGGAAATCGGTAAAATTGGTCTTGTTTATCCCACTGTTCTCAAGAAGATTGACAAGAAGGCAAATATTGTATGGGCAGAAATCGATGTGAATGATTTTGCATTTACAGAGGCTGAGAGCATTAAGTACGAAGAGCCTTCAAAGTTCCCCGGTATTGAAATTGACCTTTCATTCATAAGTGATAAATTCGCACCCATCGGTGAAGCAGTAAAGGCTGCCGGATGTTCACTTATCAAGGGTATCGATGTTGTTGACACCTACGAGGATGAAAACGGCAAGTCAATCACCTCAAGAATTTATTTTGCACATCCCGAAAAGACTCTTACTAAGGAAGAGGTTATGGATGTTGTAAACGGAATTATCGGTTCTCTTGAGGCAAAGGGTATTGCACTTAAAAAGTAACAGATAAAAAAATTACTCACCTGAAGATTATTCTTCGGGTGAGTTTTTTATGTTTGGTGTTGCTCAGAGAGTCGGTAAACGGTTGCTTTCAGAAATACTTTGATACCGAATCAATGAGCTGTCGGTTTGCTTTATAAATACCCTCATAGGGACTTTCGATGTATACCTGTGAGTTTTCGGTATACAGAAAATACCGGAAAAAATCTGATTCTGCATTAAACTCGATGATGTAATAGTCTTTTACGGCGGGATAATCATTTACACTTGCTCTTCTTGTAGGCTCAGCGACGGTGATATAATTCAGGATTTCAGTAATATCTGTTGCTTCAGATATAAGGGAACTGTCATTGCTTCCGGTGAGAGTGATTACCGCAATGCTTTTTGCATCGGGGCAGTTTATAGGGCTTGCCTTGGGAAAAATATTATCAAGAGCCTTATAACCGCCGATAAGAGCGATTATCAGCAATATACTTATAACAATAATATGTTTCTTTTTCATGTAATCACGCTCCGCTGTCATATTAAAAAAGTATTTTATTACAGACCGAAATGAATCATCCACCTGTTTTCTTTCAGCGCCTTCTCAGAAAGTTCTCTGAGGTCTGACAAGGGTGAGATATCTTTTATAACATCTATAAAAGGCTGTATTGAAGAGGGCGGAATAAGTGTAACACCGCAGTATGCAAGCCCTTTTGCAGGAACATCAAGGGTATGCCAATAAAAATCCACATTGTTCAAATCAGCATCCATTATTTCCACATAGTCATCATCAACAGAAATGCAGTTGTATTTATGCGGTTCGTATTCATCATATCGCTTTCCTTGTGCAGGAGCGTTCTGCATAATTCCGAATTCGTGTTTTGCCAATACCTCACCGCCTTTGCTGTGTTATTTGAATGTTTAAAGTGTGATTAGTTTTAAGAAAGCTTTTTGTGGGAATCGTAACTTACTCAATTTCTGATGAGTAGTCGATAACAACCTTTTTGCACTCGCCGCACTTGTAGGCATAAACTGTTCTGGAATTATCTGCAGCGCCATTTTCAAGGGATATATTATCCTTACCCAAAAAAGACAATGCTGCAACAGGTTGCTTTTTCGGTGTCCAGGTAACTCCGTCCCGACATTGGATATAGCCTAATTCCATTTCTCTGTTACAATAAGGACATTTCATATACATCCGCTCCTTTTATTTCCAAGAATATTAGCTGACTTTTTGACAGAGAACTGCAGTAAAAGCAATTCAGCAACCAAAGATAAAGTAATAAGACCACCTACTAATGAAAAGTATCTGATACCAAAGACCAATGAGCCAAGTGACATTACCACAGCAACAAACAGAATATTCTTTGCTTTGATTGCCGTATGAACATTTCCTTTTATGCAGTAAACCGCAATCAATACAAAAATCAGACAAGTGATGAGAGCAGTAAGCAGAGGTGCAAAGTTTGCATAACCAAACGGTGTAAGATCAAAATAGGAAAATGTTTTTCGCTGAGGATCTCCCTCAGGGTCGGCAAAAATACAAACCGCACCGTAAGGCAGGATTTCCAGAATCAAGGTGATAACTGGCAGTATCAGATATAAGAATCTCTTTTTCATAGAACCAACCTCCTGTGTCAGAGTATTATTTACCGGTTCAATTATATCATATATAAACCCAAAATACAATCAGACAATATTCTGAGCAAAAAAAATAAAAGCACCCAACTTGGATGCTTTTACCTTGGCGGAGTAGGAGAGACTCGAACTCTCGCGCCGGTTACCCGACCTACGCCCTTAGCAGGGGCGCCTCGTCACCAACTTGAGTACTACTCCATTAGTGCCTTAAAATAAAAAAAGACTATTAAAAAAGTGGCGGAGAGAGTGGGATTCGAACCCACGGTACGCGCAAACGTACGACGGTTTTCAAGACCGTTCCGTTATAACCACTTCGGTATCTCTCCGTGTGCCTAATGATATTAACATATAGTTTCCTTGTTGTCAAGAGCTTTTTGAGAAATATTTTGAGCTTTTTTTATTTTTTCCTTCCGGATATATCTGAACGCCTTAATATGTTTCATTTCGTATTGCGGTTATTACTTTCTGTGTGCTATAATAATTCTGTAATTATATGAAAGGCAGGTGTTATCAGTGCTGAAAAAACTCAATCGTTCAATGCTTCTTGTAATATTCACTCTTGCGTGGCCGACAATGCTTGAACAGCTTATGCAGACAGCCGTGCAGTATATAGATACGGCAATGGTAGGCTCCCTCGGTACTGAAGCTACTGCTGCCGTCGGCTCCACAACTACGGTGAACTGGCTTGTGGGAAGCTCTGTTTCTGCACTTGGTGTCGGCTTTCTTTCTTTTATTTCTCAGGCGCTTGGTGCAAGGAATAAGGATCTTGCTCTGCGTGCTTCTTCACAGTCTGTCCTTGCTGTTATTGTAACGGGTATATTTTTTACTGCCGTAACCCTTGCCTTCAGTCCCTTTGTACCTGCTCTGATGCAGGTTGACCACGACATAAGAGATATAACGGCAAAGTACTTCTTTATTATTTATACCCCTATGCTTCCCCGTGCGGCAAGTATAATCTTCGGTGCAATTCTCAGAGGGGCGGGAGACTCAAAAACGCCTATGCGTGTAGGTGTTTTCGTCAATATTATAAATGTTGTTCTGAATTTTATTCTTATATATCCTACAAGAGAGTATAAGCTTTTCGGAAAAACCGTTACTGTAGCCGGTGCAGATATGGGTGTTCTCGGTGCAGCCGCAGCAACAGCCATAGCATTTACGGCAGGAGGTATACTTATCACTATAGCTTTGTGGAGGCATAAGGAAATATCTCCGAGACATAAGAGTATAAAGCCTGATATGTCTGTGCTCAGACCCTGTCTCAGAGTGGCGCTTCCCAATATGCTCCAGCGCTTCGGTACGTCCCTGGGATATGTTGTTTTTGCATCGATGATTAATTCCTTAGGTGAGATTTCAACGGCAGCGCATACAATAGCCAACACAGTTGAATCTGCATTTTATATTCCCGGCTACGGTATGCAGGCAGCAGCTGCAACCCTTATGGGTAATGCCTACGGTGCCGGAGATTCTCAGAGAGCGAAGATACTCAGCAGACTTCTTATTTTTACGGAGGTCACTCTGATGATTATTTCGGGAGGCTTACTGTTTATCTTTGCAAGGGATATGATGTGTCTTTTCTCAGACAGTGAAGAGGTAATTCCCCTTGGTGTGACGGTGCTTCGTATGGTGGCACTTTCTGAACCCTTCTACGGTGTATCTCTGATAATCGAAGGTATGCTTCAGGGTGTAGGTAATACAAGAACTCCCTTTAAATTCAATATTGCAGGTATGTGGGGTGTAAGAATTGTGGGAACATTTATCTGCATACATCTTTTATCAATGGGACTCGTTTCGGCGTGGGTATGTATGATAGCGCATAATCTCTTGCTTTTTGTTATGTTTACGGTGTATTACAAGAAAAAGAGAATAGTGTGATTCCGCTTAAGAATATAAAAATAAAAAGGAAGAGTCCGGACAAGACTCTTCCTCGTATATAAATTCACTGCTTTTACGGCGGTGATTTTATTTTTTATCCTTACTTTTTGCAAATACGGAAACTACAAGTCCGCATATTATTGCCGCCATTATTCCCACTGAAGCAGAGGAAAGGGGGCCGCTGAGAACACCGAGAAGACCGTCCTCACCGAGAGCCTCTCTGGTGCCCTTTGCAAGATTATAGCCGAAGCCCGTAAGAGGAAGTGTAGCACCTGCACCCGCCCATTGAACCAAAGGCTCATAAATACCTGTACCGCCCAAAATAACGCCGGCTATTACATATGAAACAAGTATTTTTGCGGGGGTAAGCCGTGTAAGGTCAATAAGAAGCTGACCGACTACACATATAGCACCGCCTACGGCGAAAGCTTTAAGAAGCTGAAAAATTATTTCCATCAGAACATCTCCTTAAGCTTTTTAAACGGAAGTTTCTTATAGCCCATAAGGTTTATGCAGATAATTGCGGCAACAATGGCGGTAATTATGCAGATTCCTTTTTTCACGAAATAAATATATTTACTGCATCTGATAAGACAGCACATACATTTTATCCAGGCAAAAAGTGTCATTTCTGTTCACCCCTTTTTATATTTACAAGATGAGCAATTCCGGGAATGCTTTCACCTTCTCTTGATGATACGGGAGACATAAGAGCGCCCGTTGCCATAAAGAGAATATTACTGTATCTGCCCTTATTCATTGCCTTTAAAATATGTGAGCAGAGAACACTTGCACTGCAGCCGCAGCCTGAACCGCCTGCATGAACGTCCTGTTTTTCTCTGTCATATATCATAAGTCCGCAGTCAAAGTGATTTTTTGAAATATCAAAGCTGTCCTCACGGTGGATAAGCTCTCTTAAAAGTGACGAGCCTACAAGGCCTAAGTCTCCCGTGAAAATGCAGTCATAGTCATCGGGTGATGTTTTTGTATCACGGAAGAACTCGGACAGAGTTTTCCTTGCGGCGGGAGCCATTGCTGCACCCATATTTGTCATATCTGTAATACCGAGATCTTCAATTGCTCCCATATGAATCTTATCAATATAGGGGAGATTACCTTCGGCACTGCTTCTGAGCACTGCTGCACCTGAGCCTGTAACTGTCCACTGAGCTGTGGGGGAGCGCTGACCGCCGTATTCAAGGGGATAACGGAACTGCTTTTCGGCAGAGCAGAAATGGGAGCTTGTTACAGCAATGCAGGTGTCAAAGCCTCCGCCTTCTATTGCAAGAGAGGAAGCAACAAGACTCAGCGCCATTGTTGAGCAGGCACCGTAAAGTCCCATAAAGGGTATACCGAATTCTCTTAATGCAAATGCAGAGCCTGTGCACTGATTAAGAAGGTCACCTGAAAAAATGCCGTCAATCTCATTGAATCCGACACCTGCTTTTTCAACGGCAGACATAACAGCCATTTTCATCAGGGCACTTTCTGCCTTTTCCCAGGAGTCCTCACCTAAGGTTGTATCTTCAAATATTTTGTCGAAATCAGCCGACAGAGGACCTTCGCCCTCTTTTTTGCCTACAACAGCCGCAGAGGCAATAATTTTCGGCTTTCTGCCGAGTATAACTGTTTTTCCTGAACGTTCAGCCATAGTGTCTCCTTAATATAAATTCAGAAAATAGATTATAAGACCGTAGAGTGAAGCACTTGAACATCCGAAAACAATAACGGGACCTGCAATTGAAAACATCTGTGCAGCTGTACCCGTAACGGTGCCTTCTGTACGGAATTCCATAGCCGGTGATACAATAGAATTTGCAAAGCCTGTAATGGGTACCATAGTGCCGGCACCTGCGTGCTTTGCAATATTATCAAAAATTCCTATACCTGTAAGAATTGCCGTAATAGCAATTACAATTATCATAGCAAGGATTCTACCTTCGTCTTCGGTAAGTCCTGCTGATGTGAACCATATCTGAAGTCCCTGGGCAAAGGTGCAGATAAGACCTCCTGTCAGAAAAGCCATAAGGCAGTCCTTTAATACCGGTGAAGGAGGAGAATAGCTTTTGGCAAGCTTACCGTATTCTTCTTTTGAAACAGACATCTTATTCCTTCTTTCCTTTTTTGTCATACATAGTTTGTGTGATATGTGAAGAAATATTCTTTGAAAATATGTTTTATAAAAATACAGAGCTTATTAGTAAATTTTAAAAACTGCATATGACAAAAGTAAGGCTCCGTTTTTGTTATCTATGCCTATTTTTATGTGCTTATATTGACTTTTGTATACTAAGGGTATTATAATTATAACAACTATGTTTTAAAGGTGAAAATATGGAAAAAAACGATAATACTCAAACGGAAAAGGTACTCGGACTCGCACTTGATCTCGGTAAAAGTATGATTAAATGCGGTGCTGAAGTCAACAGGGTTGAAGAAACCATATTGAGAGTAGGGCATGCTTACAATATGAAAAGCACCGAGGTTTTTTCTGTCGTTTCTATGATGACGGCTACGGTTACGGACGAAAGCGGAAAAACCCATACTCAGACAAGACGAATTTATACCTATTCGGTAAATTTTGACAAGCTTGAAAAGCTTAACGCACTTTCAAGAAAAATCTGCTCCGAAAAGCCTGATACAGAAGATGCAATGAGGGAACTTGAAAAAATAATGGTTCCGTCAAAAACCTTCAATCCCGTTGTTCTTCTCGGCTATATTCTTGCGTCAGCAGGATTTGCGTTGTATTTCGGTGGTACGGTTCTTGATGCAGTAGCATCGGTTCCTATTGCAGCGATTATTTATCTTCTCAATTCCTTCGTTAAAGTAAGGGGAGCGAGTAAGATAGTATTTACCGTACTGACCTCTGCAGTTTCGGGCGCACTTGCACTGCTTTTTGTACATGTGGGCTTCGGAAACAATGCGGATATGATAATGATAGGCAATATAATGCTTCTCATACCCGGAATGATGCTGATAAACTCCGTAAGAGAAATGCTTTGCGGTGACCTTATGTCGGGTATGTTAAGACTCCTTGAAGCAATAATTTTTGCTTTGGCTATTGCAGGCGGATTTGCGATACCTATTTATATCTCGGGATTGTTGGGGGTGTAATCGATGGAAGTCAAAGAAATTATAACTCTTGTTCTTTCGGCAATGCTGGGAACTCTTGGTTTTTCAATTTTCTTCCGTTCCAATAAGAGCCGCGTTTTTGCCTGCGTTTTAGGCGGTATGTTCGTTACTCTTGTTTATGTGGGCTGTGTCAGTGTTTCTGACAGTCTCTTCTTCCAGAATTTTGTGCCGAGTCTTTTTGCTACGGTTTATGCTGAAATTGTGGCAAGAATTATGAAGGCACCGGCAACACCTGTTCTTGTCTGCTCGGCAATATCTCTTGTTCCCGGAGGCAGACTTTACTACACAACCTATTATCTTGTAATAAATGACTCAGTAAATTTCAATAAGGAGCTCACTGAAATACTTCAGGTAGCCGGCGGTATTGCGCTGGGTATTACATTTATATCGGTTATTGTTTACGAAATTAACAGAAATAAATCCAAACAGATTTTTGAAATGAAATAAAGGAGATAAATTATGGCAATCAAAGACGGCGTATTAAAAATTGTAGGTAAGGTTTATTCTAAGGTCAATTCTCTTTCTCAGGCTGAACAGCAGAGAACTGTAGCAGAAAAGGTTATTACTCCCGGTATGCCTGAGCTTGTAAGAGAAGCGGCTGTTCAGGGCTCCGTTCTTCTGAAAAATGACGGTGTGCTTCCTCTTAAGGAGGGAACGGCAGTATCACTTTTTTCAAGAGTGCAGAAGGATTGGTTCTTTACAGGCTACGGTTCAGGCGGTGACGTAAATAAGCCCTACGCAGTAAACCTTATTGAAGGTATCAGAAACTGTGAAAAGCTTGTTCTCAACGAAGAGCTTGCAGGTATATATGAAAAGTGGAGTGACGAAAATCCCATTGACCACGGCTTCTGGGGACATTGGCCGAGATTTTATCCCGATATGCCTCTTACAGACGGCATTGTAAAGAGCGCAAAGGAAAAAAGTCAGGTTGCAGTTGCAGTAATCGGGCGTTCAAGCGGTGAAGACAGAGAAAACGCATTGGAAAAGGGCAGCTATTATGCAACTGATGAAGAGATAGAAATGCTTCGTAAGATTACATCTGAGTTTGATAAAACTGTTGTGATTTTCAATATCGGCTGTATTATGGATATGAGCTTCCTCAATCAGTTCGGTGATAAAATTTCTGCAATTCTTGTTGTATGGCAGGGTGGTATGGAAAGCGGTAATGCAGTAGCTGATATGCTTTCCGGTAAGGTATCTCCTTCGGGTAAGCTTCCTGCAACTATTGCAAAGAAATATGAGGACTTCCCCTCAGCAGATGATTTCGGCAACAAGAAATTCAATAACTATACCGAGGATATTTATGTCGGTTACCGTTACTTTGAAACCTTCAGAAAGGATGCAGTTCTTTATCCCTTCGGCTTTGGTCTTACTTACGGTGATTTTGCTACGGAATTTATTTCTGCCGAAGAAAAAGAGGACGGATATGATATTATCCTTGAGGTAACAAACAAAGGCTCATTCCCTTCAGCTTATGCTCCTCAGGTCTATGTTGAAAAGCCCTGCGGTGTACTCGGTAATCCTTACCGTGAGCTTGCTGCTTTCGGTAAGACAAAGATCCTTTCAGAGGGTGAAAGTGAAAAGCTCAGTCTCTTTGTTTCAAAGTATTCTCTTGCTTCCTATGATGAAAAGGGACAGACCGGTTATAAGTCATCTTATGTGATTGAAAAGGGTACATACGGCTTTGCAGTGGGTGACAATGTCAGAGATGCCGAAAGAAAATGGGAGTGCACATATGATAATAATACACTCTATAAGGCTCTTTCACAGGTTGCAGCACCCAGAGAAAGGTTTGATATTATAACTGCAACCGAAAAAGACGGCAGATATGAAATTAAGAAGGTTCCCGTTCATCTGAAGAACTATGACCTTAAGAAAATTATTACCGACAATCTTCCCAAGGGTAAAATTGTAACAGGAGATAAGGGTTATAAGCTTATCGATGTAAAAGAGGGAAGAGTATCCATGGAGGATTTTGTTGCACAGCTTCATCTTCCCGAGCTTGAAGCTATTTCAAGAGGTGACTATATTATGAACAGCCCTCTCGGTGTTCCCGGTAATGCCGGTTGCTTCGGCGGTGTGCTTCCGTCTCTGCGTGAAAAGGGTATTCCTGCTGCAACAACAACTGACGGTCCTTCAGGTATCAGACTTTCAGCTTCATGCTCACTTATACCTATCGGCACTCTTCTTGCAAGCAGCTTTGATACAGACTTTACAGAAAAGCTTCTTTCAAAGCTTGGTGATGAGATGGCTGACAAGGGAACAGATATACTTCTTGCTCCCGGTATGAATATTCACCGTAATCCTCTCTGCGGACGAAACTTCGAATATTTCTCTGAAGATCCTTATCTTTGCGGTAAGATTGCAGCAGCTTATGTAAGAGGTGTCCAGAAAAACGGCAGATCTGCCTGTCCGAAGCATTACGCATGCAATAACCAGGAATTCAACCGTAACGGCAACGACTCAAGAGTATCTGAAAGAGCTCTCAGAGAGATTTATCTGCGTGGCTTTGAAATCTGTGTAAAGGAAGCAGAGCCTAAGAACATTATGACATCCTATAATCTTATCAACGGTGTATGGGGACATTATAACTATGAGCTCTGCACACTTATTTTAAGAAACGAGTGGGGATACAAGGGTAATGTTATGACTGACTGGTGGATGAGAAAGTCAAAAAGCCAGGAATTCCCCGTAATGCGTGATCAGGCTTACAGAGTAAGAGCACAGGTTGACGTGCTTATGCCCGGCGGCGGAAGAACCGGCAAAAACAAGAAGCCTGACGGTACACTCCTTGCATCATACGGCAAAGAGGGTGGTATCACTCTGGGTGAAATGCAGAGAACTGCCGCTAATGTGCTGAATTTCGTAATGAATTCAACAGCTATGGACAGAATGGGAGGTAAATAATATGCCTCTTATAACAGCTAAAGTATCAACGGAAATAACTGTAGAAAAAGAAATCAGCCTTAAGGAAAAATTCGGTAAGGCTATTGAGCTTATCGGAAAAAGCGAAAGCTGGTTAATGGTAGACTTTCAGGGTAACTGCCGTCTTTATTTCAAAGGAGATAACAGTGCTTCTGCTATGATAGAGGTTGACCTTTTCGGCAAAGCAAGTGACAGCGGTTACGATGCACTGACAGAAAAAATTACGGAGATTGTGTCTGAGGAGCTCGGTATAGCAAAAGACAGAATCTATGTAAAATACAATGAAATCAGTCACTGGGGCTACAGCGGATTTAATTTCTGATAAAAAATATAAAGCAGATATATTCAGTGTGAAAGCTTGCCTGAAAATATCTGCTTTTTCTTATAAGGACTGTATTTATCCTGATCTGTTTATGCAATATGCATAGTTTTATCTGCTTTTTTTATACTTGATTTTTTACGGTAAAATTGGTACAATGTACATTGAAATGACTTGAGAATTACTTTAAAAGCGGGGTATTTATGGGCAGATTGGATTTTAGCTGTAAACCAACCTTCAATAATATATCCGAAGAAAAAAGAATTAAGATTCTTTCTGTGGCAATCAATGAATTTGCCTATAACGGCTTTGAGAATGCCAACATCAACACCATAGCCAAAAAAGCTCAGGTAAGTGTGGGCTCTCTATATAAGTATTTCGACACAAAAACCGATTTGTTTCTGACAAGTGTCAATTACGGAATACAGAATCTTGAAGCGGTAATGGAAGCTGTAATAGTAAGCGATGAGCCTATTATGAAGAAGCTTGAAAAGCTTATAAGAATTGCTATCGGATATTCGAGAAAAGACGAGGTGCTTATAAAGCTTTATAATATCGTTACCAGTGAAAGCAATTCTGAGCTTGCAAAGAAAATTGCAACTGAGATGGAAAGTCTCACCTGTGCTGCCTACAAAAGAGTTATTGCTGAAGGTCAGGCAGAAGGGGAGATACGCAAGGACATTGATCCGGGTATGGCGGCATATCTTGTTGACAATATTCTTATGAATATTCAGTTTACCTACGCTTGTGACTATTACAAGGAAAGGTATAAAATCTATTGCGGAGACAATATATTTGAAAAGGATGAGTTTGTTCTTGAAAATATTCTTCGCTTTGTTGAAGCGGCATTAAAAAATTAAAATAAAAAAATAAATCCCGAAAGGATGTATAATATGAAGTATGCACTTGCCTATGATATCGGCACAACCGGAGTAAAAACATGTCTTTTTGAAATCGATAAGGAAATCAAGCTTATTGCTGACGCAATTGAAGGCTATGAGCTTTACGTTTATCCCGACGGCGGCGCAGAGCAGGATCCTGATGAATGGTGGGCTGCTATGTGCTCAACAACCAAAGAGGTTTTCGAGAAGTGTGACATAAAGCCTGAGCAGGTTGACGGTATTTCTTTCTGCTCACAGGCTCAGGGACTTGTTCTCGTAAACAAGGAGGGCAGACACGTACGCCGTGCCTTCAGCTATATGGACCAGAGAGCAAGAAAAGAACAGAAGGAGCTTATGGATCACGGCTTCCTTCATCAGATTGCCGGCGCAAGCCTTCCCAAGCTTCTTGTTTCTCTTGCAAAGACCGGTGCTGTTGCAGCGTCGGTAAAGGACCCTGTTTTCAAGTATAACTGGGTTAAAAACAATGAGTCCGACAACTTTGAAAAGGTATATAAGTGGCTTGACGTAAAGGAAGCTCTTATTGCCCGTATGACAGATAAGTTTATTATGACCGAGGACTCTGCATTCGGTACTCTTCTCTATGATATACATAAAAAGACATGGAGCCCTGAGGTATGTAAGATTCTCCACGTTAATATGGACCATCTTCCTCAGATTATCAAATCCACAGATGTTGCAGGTACAGTTACAGCAAAAGCAGCTGAAGAATTAGGTCTTGCAGAAGGTACTCCTGTATTCGGCGGCGGTATGGACGCTTCTCTTATCGGTGTAGGCGCAGGTGCCGTTAATAATAATGAAACTCATGTATATATGGGTACATCAGGCTGGGTATCAACTGTTGTTGACAAGAGTATTGTTGACGCTTCAGCTATGATTGCCGCCGTTGTAGGCGCAAGACCCGGATACTACAACTACTTTGCAGAGCTTGAAACTGCAGGTAAGTGTCTTGAATGGGTTAAAAATCACCTTGCTCTTGACGAAATAGGTATCTATCTTAAAAAGACAGACGTTGCCGAGGATCTGGAGAGTGAATACACTAACCTTTATCAGTATCTTTCAACTGTTATTGAAAGTGTTCCCGCAGGCTCAAACGGTGTTATGTTTGCTCCCTGGCTTCACGGAAACCGCTGTCCCTTTGTGGATCCTAACTCAAGAGGTATGTTCTTTAATCTCAGCATTGAAACAGGCAAGAGTGAAATGATCCGTGCTGTTGTTGAAGGCGTATGTATGCATATGCGCTGGATGCTTGAAACTCACGAAAAGAAAACAAAGACATCAAATGTTATCCGTTTCGTAGGCGGCGGTGCTCTCAACGATTCAACCAGTCAGATTCTTGCTGACTGCACAGGTAGAGTTGTTGAAACCGTACCCAGTCCTCAGAATGTAGGTGCTGTCGGTGCTGCAATTGTTGTTGCAACAGGACTTGGTGTTATTGATTCTATTGCTCAGGCAAATCTGCTTATTGATGCTGAAAAGAGATTCACTCCCAATAAGGCAAATAAGCCCGTTTACGATAAGATGTTTGCAGCATACAAGGAAATTTATCCTGCAAACAAAAAGGTATTCAAAATGCTTAACGGCTGATAAAACTGATATATTGATTAAGGCAGATATTTTCAGAGCTTTCTTTGAAAATATCTGCTTGTTTTATTGTGTGATTGAATTACTGAAATAATTATACCGTACGGATATTTAGTCTCAACGGAGTTTTACGGTAAGTATTGATTTTTGATACAAATAGTGGTAAACTGTTTATGTCACATAAATTTCATATTAGGAATCTTTCGTTTGGGGACACTATTGGTAAAAATGTGTCTCTGTTTGCCTATATCCCAAGCGGAATAAGAGTGAAATTTGTGTGACAACAAATGAGATGCATTTTTTGTGCGTCTCTTTGGGGCGCACTTTTTATTTTGCCTCAGCTGTAAAAGATGCGTGGATTTCTTATTATAGGAGGAACAGACAAATGACAAACTTTTTAGCAACACTCATAGCCTTTGTCACAATAGCGGTTTCATTGCTTTCAGGCGGTGAGCTTTCAGATGAAATCAGTAATAAAGGCGATATATCGGGCTTCGCACAAACAGTTATTGCGCAAAAAGAACTCCCTGACCTTTATGCTGATGAAGACGGCGATTTTACTGTGCTTCAGTTCAGTGATACTCATTTTACAACGGGTGTTTCACTGTCGGATATGCTTGTTTTACAGAAAATGGAAAATATTACAAAAAAATATAAGCCGGACCTTGTTGTTATTTCCGGTGATATGATTGATGACGGAAACGACGGAGATTTTAACAAAGCCAATGTATTGCGTACGGTTGCAGGTATTTTTGAAGAAGCTGACCAATACTGGTCATATGTACCCGGTAATAATGACGGAATAAATTACGGTACTTCAGAGGATGTGGTGGCATATTTATCACAGTATGAACATTGTCTGGTTGCCGATATTGCTGAAGTTTCAGGCGGTTGCCAATACAGTATTGATATTATCAGCGACGATGAAATGACTCATTCTCTGATTTTTATTGATACAATGGATTATGATAACGATGACCCTGACCATATTTACGGATATGTATACGAGGATCAGGTCAATTGGTGTAAGGATGAGATAAACAGTAAGAAGCAGGAAAACAGTGATGTTTATGTAAGTGTATTTCTTCATGAGAATACACCTGACTTCTTCCGTGCCGCACGAAGCGGTAAGGCTTATAAATTCGGATATCCTGTTTTAGGTTTAAGAGCTGAAAAATACAATATTCCTAAAAATCAGCCTCTTGACGATGTTTTAAACGAAAGCGGTTGTGTAGGACTCCTTTCAATGGGACACAATCATCCTTTGTATGATCAGTGCAGCTTCTACAATAACACCTATTATCATGTATCACCTCAGGCTAAAATAGCAGGTACATTGATAACTATTCACACCGAAGAAAACAGTGTGAAAGATATGTATGATTTTGAACCGATATACTGTTGATTATAATTAACGTATAAAGAAGGAGCTGTTGCAGTAAGACAGCCCCTTCTTTATTGAACTGCCGATAAATTAACAATCTCACCGACGGTTTTATTCAGATAATAGGCGCCTGCAAGTGGCGTCAGAATAATATAATCCTCATATTCCTTTATTTTATCTCTGAGATTAAGCTTCATCGAGAAAGCCTTTTCTCCCATATTTATTTCAAGCCTTTCCCTTGTGCTTTTGACACTCATAACTGCGTAGGCCTTGTCAAAGGTGTTTTTTGCAGTTTTTTGTGAGGCTGTTATACTGCCTGCAGAAAGAAGTCCGAGACAGCATATTATTACGCTTGTGAAAAGAAAGCCCGAAAGTATTTTTTTCATTTCATCGTTCATAGTTATTCCTCATATTTCTTTAAAATTTCGCTTACGGCTTTGCCGAGGCATTTGCCCGTATATACTGCTTCCTCAAGGGTGCTTGCATCGGAGCCTACCTCTACGAGAAGCGAGCAGTGAGTAAGGTCCATATTATATTTGCGCGGACTGAAATATAAAGGTCGGGTGATGCCTTCAAAAAGCTCTTCAAGCTTATCCTGAAGATGTACGGCAAAGACGAGATTCTTTTCCCAATCGGGGAAATTTGTTACACCGTTATCTTTTTCCTGACAGCCGGAAATAATCATAATCTGAGCTGCTTTTTTACCGTCAATTGTGGCAGTCGGTTTTATTTTTGTACCGTCGGAGCGCTGTATTGCGTCACGGTGAATATCAAGCACAATTTTTATTGACGGATATTCTTTAAGATATTTCTCTACAGATTTTCTTGAATGTGCATATGCGGTGTTATAAGTGCCGTCATGAATAGCAGAGTCGAATATTACCTTGTATCCTGCTTTTTCAATCTCTTCGGTTATAGCTTTACCTACTCTCGCCATATTTATGCCTTTATCGTTACTGCGTGTAAGATGATTTTGTGCATAAAAATCTCTGTCAAGAATCTGATAGGTTTCTGTTGTATGGGTATGAAAAATAAGAACAGAAGGCTCATCCTTATTCACATCCAGATCAAGCTCTGTTTCGAGAAGCTTTTCTATATTGATACCGGTTTTATTGACATTTTTTACTCTGACACGTCCGTATTTATTCGTAACACCGTCATTTTTATAGGTGTATTCGGAAATTGCTCCGTCCTTTTTATCTTTGGATGCTGATTTTTCAGCCTTTTTTATAAGGTCAGCTATGTCTTTTGGTGTATCAGTGAAGCTGTTATCGGAAATAACCTCAGTAACCTTTTCAGTTGTAGCTTCGGTCGTGGATGCAGGAGGAGCAGTTGCTTCTTCAGATGTTATTATTTTTTCAGTTGCTTCTTCCGTAACGGTAGTTTCCGTGACCTTTTCCTTAAAGGTTACTCCGTTCTGAGGAAGAAAGCTTTTGGCGCTTTTAAGGGCAATTTCAGCCGTAACAGTTATTACTCCGTCCCTGAAAAAGAAAACCGACAGTGCAGAAACGGTAAACACCAGAACAAAAATCAGTATTTTTATGACAGCCTCTCTGTTGTTTTTCATATTTTTTTCCTCCGAATATTTTAATTAATTATATATATTCGGAAATGCAGTCTTTTAAGACACGATAGCTAAAATATTTTCTCCGTCTATATCCGGATGCAGAGCAGTATTTATTGCCATAGCAATAAGTCTTGAGGCTCTTTCAATAAGGGCATCAATCTCTTTAGGTGTAACCATCATAGAGCCCTTTGATGAGATTTCTTTATTAAAATCTGTTTTTATACCTGCCTTTTCAAGAATATCAAATGCCATTGTGGCCCCGTCAACTACTGTGGGAACACCGATACCTATAACGGGTACACCAAGGGTTTCTCTGTCAATTCTGAATCTGCTGTTTCCTACACCTGAGCCGGGGGAGATTCCCGTATCACATATCTGAACTGTAGTGCCGAGCCTCTCTGTGCTTCGTGAGGCAAGAGCATCAACGACTATAACGGCGGAGGGCTTTATTCTTTCCGTAACACTCAGAATAATTTCTGCGCTTTCGATTCCCGTTTTTCCGAGCACACCGGGTACGATACCTGCTACACTGCGAAGATTATGAAAGCCTATGGATTCTGCAAGCTCGGGACTGATGTGCCGTGTTGCGAGAAGAAGAGATATACATCTTGGACCGAGTGCGTCGGGGGTAATGCTTTCGTTACCGAGACCTGCCACAAGCACACAGCCGTTACCTTCAGGCAGAAGCTTTTTAAGCTCGTTACTCAGTACATTGAGTGAAGGACCGAAAAGCTCAGAGTTCTTTGTGAAGGGCTGTGTTTCAACGGTGATATATCTGCCTTCAGGCTTACCGATAAGCCGTTCACCCTCTTTGTTGGTTACGGTTATTGTGTTTACGGTAATGCCGTCAATCCTTTTCTGCTCACTGAGAACGCCGTCAATTTCGTGTTTATCAAGATATTCTCTGCGCTCAAGGGCAAGGTCAGTACGAAAGTTCATAATATTTTCTCCTAAACTATTGCTTTTTTTACAATAATGTAGTATTATTATGTTCGCTTTGAAAAAAAGTATATCCAATTTTGCAAAAATATCTTGAAATTTTATTTAAAAGATGATATGATATACGATGCATATTGACGAAATCTAAGAGGGAGGTGCAATTCCGATGGCAAACATTAAATCAGCAAAGAAGCGTGTACTTGTTAACGCAACAAAGCAGGCTCGTAATAAGTCAGCAAACTCAGCACTTAAGACAGCTCTCAAGAAGGCTAACGCAGCTATTGAAGCTAATGCTGAAAATAAGGACGAAGCAGTTAAGCTCGCAGTTAAGAAGATTGATCAGGCAGTAGCTAAGGGTCTTCTTCATAAGAACAATGCAGCTAGAAAGAAGTCAGCTCTCGTAACAAAGCTTAACGCAAGCAAATAATTCAAGAGAATTAATGAGACAGGTTTTTTGCCTGTCTCTTTTTCTTTTTTCATATTGTGAATAATAGCTTTGCAGAATAAATATCTATGTGCTGTATTATCTGCAGTCAATTCTTAATATTATAAAATATGGATTGACAAATGCACGGAATAATACTATAATCTCTTTTCGGTGGTGGATTGTGTATACAATCTGAGGGAGGTATAACTATGAAAAAATTAAATAAATTTATCAGCCTTATCCTTGTGACACTTATGCTTGCTATATGCTTTACAGGTACTGTTGCTTCTGCGGCTGATTATGATCATCTTCCGAAAATTTATGTCAACGGTGTCGGATCACGTCCCGTTTATATGGCTGATGATCCTGATAAGAAGCCCGTTTTCTTCCCGATGAACGGCGAAGCACTTATGGAAAACTTAAAGGACTTCAGAGATCTTCTTGACGATCCTGTCGAAGAAAGGAATACCAACATAATATATAATATTGTGTATAACCTTATGTGGGAAACTTGTAAGGGTGCAGTTCTTGATAAGGACGGTATTTCTCCGAAATTTGATTCTGTGATTGATCCCTGCCCCCTTGATTATATTGGTGACGGTGAATATTATTTCAACTACGACAGCCGTCTTGATCCCGTAGATCTTGCCCATCAGCTTTACGAATATATTGCTATGGTTCAGGAGGATTCAGGCTCAGAAAAATATGAGCTAGTTGCTTCCAGCTACGGAACAGCTGTTCTTATGTCCTGCCTTAAGGAGCATCCCGACATTCTTGACGATATTGATTCAGTTCTTCTTTGTGTTCCCACTGTAGGTGGTATGGAGTTTGTAGGTGAGCTCTTCAGCGGTAACATAAATACCGATGCCCGTCTTCTTATGGATTATCTCAATAATATGCTCGGCGGTGACGAACCTAACTTATTCCTTTCAATTCTCGATCAGACCGGCATTTTTAATTTCCTTGTTGAGAGTATTGCTGAGCCTCTTGCAAAAAAAGCGCTTCTCAGTGCTGCCAAGGATATTATCCGTGATATTTTTGCGACATTCCCGTCTATGTGGTCATATGTCAAGGGTGATGCCTTTTATGATTCACTTGAATATCTCTACGGTGAAAATTATGCTGACGAAGACCACGAATACGCAGGCTTAATAAAGAGAGTTACATATTATCACGAAAATATAATGATGAAGACCGATGAAATCTTTGCATCCCTTAAAGAAAAGGATATTCATACAGGTATACTTGTAAAATATGATGTGCCTATGATTCCTCTTTCGGAAAAAGGAAATGTATTGGGTGATAATCTCGTTACTGTTGAAAATTCATCTTTCGGTGCTTTCAGCAGCAGATACGGTGAAGTTCTTCCGGAGGATTATGAGCAGAAATTACACACCAAATATGATATGATTTCTCCTGACGGATGTATTGATGCTTCAACGGGTAAATATCCCTTTACTACCTGGTATATCAAGGGGCTTGATCACGGCACAAGAACAGACGGCTATTATAAGCTTATGAATACTGTTGCTTACAACAATCTTGATGTAAACACTGATAAAAATTATCCTCAGTTTCTGGTGCTCGGAGAAGACGGAAACTCAATTGTTCCTCTTGAAGAAACGGAGCCGGTGGAGGAGTTGACCTTTGTTCAGAAGTGTACGGCTTTTGTTAAGGGTATATTTGAAGATATATCAGATAATTTTCAGGACTTATTTGCAGAATAAAAGCTATAATGAACAGAAACAACAAAACTCCCGATTTTTTCGGGAGTTTATAATTTTACAGATTTTCAAGAAATTCTCTGATTTCTTTTTCGGCACCCCTGAGTGAGCCCTGAACAATTCCGCCTCTGCCTCCTCCTTTGCCGGAAAAAGCATCATTCAAAGCTTTTGCAATGGGAGAAAGCTCGGTTTTGTCACTTACAAGGCAGTAGCGGTATTCGTCTTTTTCACCGCAGAAACAGCAGGCAAATTCACTGCATTTATCCATAAGGCTTAGGGTGAAATCCTGAAGCATCTTTCCTTTTAAGGAGGAGTCGAAAATTATAATTCTCTTTTCATCCTTAAGAGAGCTTGTCTTAAGAGCAAGGATATCACGTTTAAGTCCCGTGATTTCATAATCGAGAGCTTCTTTTTCTTTTTTTATTCTTTCAACTGCCTGAGCAGTTTCTTTTTCTTTAGAGGACATCAGAACTGAAACCTTATGATTTTCGTCGAGCTTCAGCCGTATATCTCTGAGGGCTCTTTCACCGCAGAGAATACTTACTCTTGTTCCGCCCTTGTACTTTTCAGAGGAAATCACCTGAACTATTCCTATTTCACCCGTTCTCCTGACATGGGGAGCACAGCAGGCACAGATATCAACACCGGGAAATTCAACAAGTCGTATCTGACCGTCAATTTCTTTTTTACTACGGTGCGGAATAGCTTTAAGCTCTTCTTCTGAAGGAAAGCTGACCTTAACCTCAAGGTTATCCCATACGGCTTTATTGACAAGTAATTCTACTTTACAGACATCCTCTTTTGTGAGAAATCCGTCAAAATCAAGAGTAACAACCTCTGTGCCGAGATGAAATCCCACATTGTTGAATCCGTAAAGAGAATTGACAATTCCTGAGAAAAGATGTTCACCTGAATGTTGCTGCATATCAGAAAAACGCTTTTTCCAGTCAATTCTACCGTTGATTTCCTTGCCGATTGTGAAAAACTCAACGTTTTCCTCTGAGTTTTCCACAAAATGATATATCTTCCCTTCAATAATTTGTACATTTTCCACATTTGCACAGCCGAGAGTACCGCGGTCTGAGGTCTGTCCTCCGCCTTCGGGAAAGAAAGCTGTACGGTCAGTTTCAATATACAATATATCAGCATCGCTGTAAAGGCTTGTAACTTTACAGGAAAACTCTTTTATATAACTGTCGGTATCGTATAATTTTTCTGTCATCATAACTTATGAATAAAAAGTCCGCTTAAAAGCTTAGGCTCAAACCAGGTTGACTTGGGAGGCATAACCTTGCCTGCATCAGCAATTGCCATTAAATCCTCAAGTGAGGTGGGGAACATTGAAAAAGCAATAACCATATCCTTTTCACATCTTCTTTCGAGCTCACCGAGACCTCTTATACCGCCGACAAAATCAATTCTTTTATCTGTTCTCGGGTCGCATATGTTAAAGATAGGTGTAATGCAGTTATTCTGAAGGATAGAAACATCGAGTCTGTCTACGGGGTCATTTTCGTCAAAGGTGCCTTCCTTTGCAGTAAGCTTATACCACTGCTTTTCAAGGTACATACCGAAGCTATGCTTTGCTTCGGGCTTATACTGTCCCTCACCTTTATATTCTTCAACGGTGAATTTTTCTCCGAGTTTTTCAATAAAGCCGTCCTTTGTGTAGCCGTTCAGATCCTTCATAACTCTGTTATAGTCCATAATTTCAAGCTCATCCTCAGGGAAAGCTACAGCAAGGAAGAAATTGAATTCCTCATTTCCTGTATAGGAGGGATTCTTTTCTCTTCTCATCTGACCTACCCTTACTGCAGAGGCACAGCGGTGATGACCGTCGGCAATATAGAGATAATCAATACCGTCAAAGGCTTTTGTAAGCTCTGCAATAACATCCTTACAGTCAACAACCCATACAGTATTTGCAATGCCGTCATCGGTGATAAAATCATACACGGGAGCGTGATTTTCTTTCCATGCGTTTACTGTTTTGCTTATAAAATCATTCTGACGGTAAGTCAGGAAAATAGGTCCTGTATTTGCGTTGCAGTAATCAACGTGGCGGATTCTGTCTGCTTCCTTGTCAGCTCTTGTGAATTCGTGCTTTTTAATTACGTTGTTTATGTAATCGTCGATTGAAGCACATCCGACGATACCTGTCTGACTTCTGCCGTTCATAATCTGACGGTAGATGTAGAAATAAGGCTCACTGTCCTCGGCACAGATACCCTCTGAAACAAGGCTGTCGAGATTTTCTCTTGCCTTGAGGTATACCTTTTCGTCGTAAATGTCTATGCTTTCATCAAGATCGATTTCTGCTTTATCAACATGAAGGAAGGAGTAAGGATTACCTTTAACCATTTCTCTTGCCTCGCTGCTGTTCATAACATCATAGGGGAGAGCAGCTACCCTTGAAGCATATTCTTCAGTGGGGCGTACAGCTCTGAATGATTTGAAAACTGCCATAATAATTCTCCTTTTTCGGCGTCAGCACGCACAAATTATTTCAGTATAATTTTATCTGTTTTACAGTTCTTTGTCAAGGCTTGAAAAAGCTATAAGATAATGATATACTATGATGTGTACTATGCAAATGCATCCTTTTGCATTTTTTGCATGCTATACTGAAACTAAAAAAAATAATAAAACAAATTATTATATCTGAAACAAATACGGGGAGTTTTCCACACATTCGGTGAAATGTGGAGATGTGGAAAATTTTTCAGGAAAGGCTGTGATATTATCAGTAAGAAAACGGCATATATTTCCTTTTCGGTTTTTGCAGTCAATCTTATGCTTTTTGCTCTTAAGCTTTATGTAGGCTTGTCTTCAAACAGTATCAGTATTTATTCTGACGGTGTTAACAATCTTTTCGACAGTATTACGGGAATTCTCAGCTTCTGCGTATTTATTGCAGTGGCAAGGAAAAGTGATATCTTTTCCCGCTTCAGAGCAGATAAGTATGAGCAGCTGCTGTCTTTTATTATCTCTGTGACAATAATGTTCAGCGCCTTTTACTTTGCATACAATTCTCTTGAAAGGCTGACTTATCCCACACCTGTTACATATTCGGTAAAATACCTTCTGATAATTCTTGCGACAGCTGCAGTGAAGCTTGTGCTTTTTGCTTTTATGAGGCTTTTTGCCGTAAAATTAAAATCTGAGGTCATAAGGCTTATTTCTCTTGACAGCCTCCTTGACTTTTTTATAACAGGTGTAACGGTTATTACGCTGATTCTTTCTAAAGACGGAAAATATACCCTTGATGCTTTCTGCGGTCTGGGGATAAGCGTTGTGATTCTTATATCTGCCGTAAGGAACGTTATTTCAGCAGTAAAATCACTAACCTGTGAAATAGGAAATGATGAGAGAGAAGCAATAGCTGAAATTTTAAAGGATTCGGATGTGACCGGCGTTAATGTTATTGTCGGTACAGATAAACGGGAAGCTTATATCCGTATCACAGAGGTCAGTGATACCGGAGAGCTTTCTGCAAAAATAGAAAAAGAGACAGGAATAAAAGCTTATTTTATTTCTGATTAAAAACATACTAAGGAGAATGATTATGAAAACAAAAGAAAAATCAGTACAGACAAAGAAAAAAGGCAAGGGTAAGAAGGCTCTTAAGGTAATAGGCGTTATCTTAGCCCTTATAGTGGTTTTATCCTGCGTGAGTGTAGCCGTAAGCTCAATAGGTAATAAGGCTAATATTGAAAAGTGTGCCTCTTTCGAAAAGGTAGAAAAGGCTGACAGCCTTGTTCCCGAAAAGGATGAACACGGAAACTGGACCTTTACAACAGACAGAGATTTCAAGGTTATTCAGTTTACGGACGTACATATCGGTGGCGGCTGGATGTCACTTAAAAAGGATGCTATGGCACTTAACGCCGTTGCAGCAATGATAAAGGCAGAGGAGCCTGACTTTGTTATTTTTACAGGTGATATTTCCTATCCCGTACCTTTCCAGGCAGGTACCTTCAACAATCTCAGCTCAGCTAAGGTTTTTGCTGCACTTATGGAGCAGCTTGGCGTATATTGGACTCTCGGCTTCGGTAACCACGACACAGAGGCTTACAGTTATTTCAGCAGGGAAGAAGTGTCTGAATTTTACGGCAACGAGGAATACAAGTACTGTCTCTTTGAAGAAGGACCCGAAGACATTGACGGCTACGGAAATCAGGTTATAAATGTAAAGAACGGTGACGGTATTGTTACACAGTCGCTCTTTGTTTTCGACAGCCATTCATATACAGACGGTGACTTCCTCGGTGTTATGTGGAAGTATGATAATATTCACGAAAATCAGATTCAGTGGTACGAAGAAAATCTTGCACAGATCAACAGTGACAACAAGGCTAAGGCTGAAGAGCTCGGTGTTGAATACAAGGGAACGGTTAAATCCTCTGCTTTCTTCCACATTCCCCTTGTTGAGTATAAGGATGCATGGTACGAGTATGCTGAAAACGGCTTCAATGATACAGAAAATGTAAAGCTTATTCACGGCGGTGCAGGTGAAGGCGGTAAGATTGTTTACAGCGGTATGCACGAGGACAATCTTTTTGAAAAAATGCTTGAGCTTGATTCTACCAAGGCTGTTTTCTGCGGTCATGACCACTATAACAATTTCTCTCTTGACTACAAAGGCATCAGACTTACCTACGGTATGAGTATTGACTATCTTGCATATCCCGGTATTTACAAAGAGGGAGCACAGAGAGGCTGTACTGTTATTAATTATGCACCTGACGGCTCCTTTGAATGTGTAGCCGAAAGCTATTATCAGGATAAGTACGAAAGTGTTTATGATAAGGAAGAAGTTGTAATGCAGGAGGTTACCTTTGCTGCAGTACAGGAAGAGTACAAATAATTATTGAGGAGTCTGCGGAATATTCTGCAGACTTTCTTTTTTCTTCGGAACATATTAAGACGTTAATTACTATTGACCGAATATGTTTTATTTGATATAATAATCAGGAAATTTAAGATTCTGAAGGTGAATAAATTGAAAAAATCTTTTAAAGTGGTGCTCGGAGTTTCTGTGGTTGCTGTTGCAGTTGCGGATATCAGCTTTGCAACTCTTAAGAAAAGTATCAGAAATCTTCCGGAAAGCTTCACCGTAACTGCTCATACCGGTTGTGAAAAAACAAAGGATAATTCCCTTGAGTCAATATCTGCTGCAATAAATGCAGGTGCAGATATTACCGAGTTCGACCTCAGATTTGACATAAACGGAAAAGCAATTCTCTCTCACGATGAGGGTGCAGAAAATCCCGTAACCCTTGATGAGGCATTTGCTCTTGTGGCAACGGACAGTAAGCTCAGGGTCAATGTGGATGTCAAAACTGCCGATAATATGAAAGCGGTTTATCTTCTTTCTGAAAAATATGGTATAACCGACAGAATTTTCTATACAGGTATCGAAGAAGAAAAGGTTGAAACCGTAAAGACACAGACGCCTAAAATTTCTTATTACCTCAACTACTCACCTGATTTTTTGAAAAAGAGCAATGATGAATATATCTCTTCACTTATTGAGCTTGTCAAAGAAACGGGTGCCGTGGGACTTAACGTTAATTACCGTAAGTGCAGCAAAAAGCTCATTGACGCCTTCAGAAAAGAGGGACTCAAGGTATCTGTATGGACGGCAAACGATATTGCTTCAATGGTAATCTGTCTTAATATGACACCGGATAATATCACAACAAGATATCCGGAAACACTTAAAAAATTAATTGACTTTTTCAGATAAAGGAGTACAAAACGATGGAAAAAATCAAAATGGGTAAAATCGTCGAAATGGACGGCGACGAAATGACCAGAATTATCTGGCAGATGATTAAAGACGAACTTCTCTCACCTTATGTTGAGCTTAATACGGAGTATTATGACCTCGGACTTCCTTACCGTGATGAAACTAATGATCAGGTAAGTATTGATGCCGGTGAGGCAATAAAGAAGTACCGTGTAGGTGTAAAGTGTGCAACCATCACACCCAACGCACAGAGAGTTGAAGAATATAAGCTCAAGGAAATGTGGAAGAGTCCTAATGCTACTATCCGTGCAATTCTTGACGGTACAGTTTTCAGAACACCTATTCTTTTAAGCGGTGTTAAGCCTGCTGTAAGAAGCTGGGAAAAGCCTATTACTATTGCCCGTCACGCATACGGTGATATCTATAAGGCATCTGAATTCCGTATTACAAAGCCCGGTAAGGCTGAGCTTGTTTACGTAAGTGAAGACGGTGAAGAGGAAAGAGCTGTTATTTACGATTTTGAATGTGGCGGTGTTCTTCAGGGAATGTACAACAAGGACAGCTCAATCAGATCCTTTGCACATTCCTGCTTCAAGTATGCTCTTTCAACAAATCAGGATCTCTGGTTCTCAACAAAGGACACAATTTCCAAAAAGTATGACCAGACCTTCAAGCTTATTTTCCAGGAAATTTATGACAACGAATATAAGGAAGCCTTTGAAAAAGCAGGTATTGAATATTTCTATACACTTATTGATGATGCTGTTGCAAGAGTTATCCGTTCAAAGGGCGGTTATATCTGGGCATGTAAGAACTATGACGGTGACGTTATGAGTGATATGGTTTCAACTGCCTTCGGTTCACTTGCAATGATGACCAGTGTTCTTGTTTCACCTGACGGCAATTATGAATACGAGGCTGCCCACGGTACCGTTACAAGACATTACTACCGTCACCTCAAGGGTGAAGAAACATCAACAAACCCCGTTGCAACAATTTTTGCATGGACGGGCGCTCTTCATAAGAGAGGCGAGTTTGACGGAAACGAAGAGCTTATGGCTTTTGCAAAGAAGCTTGAGAAGGCTACTCTCGATACCATTGAAAGCGGAAAGATGACAAAGGACCTTGTTGCTTTATGGCAGGGTGATAAGCCTCAGGAGCTTACAACAGGTGGCTTCATCAAGGCTGTAAGAGAAACACTTGATAAAATGATTTAAGTGTACAGCAAAAAGATTGTTCTCTTACTATCGGTTATATTACAGAAATGCGGACAGAACACAGAATTCTGTCCGTTATTTTTTGCAGAAAATTTATATTTCATCGGCATAAAAACTTCCGTTTTTCACAGAAGAAAGTAAATAAAATAAAAAAACTCTTTATTTCAGTAAATTTTTGTTATATAATAAAATAAACCAGGAAAAAAGGAGAAAATAAAAAAATGGATAAAGAAAATAAAAACATTGCACCGGAAGAAAGCTTTTTTACTGATGATATTGTAAAGGGCTTACTTATAGTTGTAGGTTTCATGGGACTTTTTGTTTTAATATTTAATATCTTCGGTTCCAAAGAAGCACCACAGACTGAACCTGCCGTTACTTCTGCAGTTATTGAGCAGACAGTAGCTGATACACAGATTCCTACGGTGCCATCAACCGTTGCGCCGACAGCAGCACCTGAAACTACAGCTGCTGTTCAGGAATCAACAACTGCTCCCGCAGTAAATGAAAATCCGGCTCCTTCTGAGCCGTCAGCTGCACCTGCACCCTCAGGCCAGATGTCAAAGGCTGAAATTATTGCTCTCTTCAACGAAAGTGCAAATAAAGTAAAAACCGATGCAATTAAGGTTGTAAAGAATTTTGAACACCGTACTCTTAATGAAGATAAGCTTGTGCTTCCCTCTGCACTTCAGGGTATGATGGGCGGTTTTATGGAAAGTGCATTTGGTGATGATACGGATCCCATTGAATATCCTACAAAAGAAGAGATTGTTGCAAACTATCCCGTTCCCGGTGAAAGCTGGTCAAGTCAGCTCACTGAAGCTGAGGTTGCAGAGGCAACATGTACTGATAACGGAACAGAGTATGAAATTACGCTTAAGCTTCATACCTCTTCGAATCCGCAGCCCGGTGAAGGTACAGCAAAGGCTTTTGACTGTATGACCGCTGATGAGCTTGCATCTGCTCCTGATTTTGTTAAGGGGATTACAACTGAATATTATGACTGTGTAGTCAAATGCAGAATCGATAAGGCTTCAGGAAGAACTGTATGGTCAAATTACAGCTCACCCGTTATTATGAAGGCAAGTGTTGATATGGGTATTGCAAAGCTTGATGCACAGGTCGGAATAACCTTTGAGAAAGATTACACTATTACATACTGATGCAGTAACTGAATAACAGCATTATGAGCCACCCTCTTTGGGTGGCTTTTTATTGACAAGGCTCAGATAAGTCAATATAATATGGTGGTACTGATTTTAAGGGAGGAAGAAAATGAAAAAGGTTGCTGTTTGTGTTCTTAATTCAAAATATATACATTCCTCTCTTGCACCCTGGTGTCTTTACACTTCGGCAAAAAAAGAGTGCAGTGACGGTTTTTCTTTTGCTGTATGTGAGGGAACAATCAACGAAAAGGAAGACGATGTTCTTTCCCGTATAATTGCACAAAAGCCTGATATTGTTACCTTTTCCTGTTATATATGGAATATAAAAAAGACCCTTGAGCTTTGCCGCAGAATAAAAGCAGAGAAAAGTGATACGGTGATTATTCTTGGCGGTCCCGAGGTGGCTTATAATCAGTATAATGTGCTTTCTGAAAATTCTTTTGTTGATTTTGTCTTTTCGGGTGAGGGTGAAATAATACTTCCTTTATTTTTAAAAGGTCTTGAAAATGACGGGTGGCGCAGTATTGACGGAGTATCCTTTATTGAAGACGGGAAAATACATATAAGCTCTGCCTCTGAAAGTACAGAAACAGATTTTCCGTCACCTTACTGTGAGGAATACTTTTCTTCGCTCAAAGGGAGAATTGCCTATATTGAAAGCAGCCGTGGCTGTCCCTTCAGCTGTGCCTTCTGCCTTTCGGGCAGGTGCGGTAAGGTAAGATTCTTTTCTCTTGAAAGAGTAAAAAATGAAATGCTGAGTCTTTGCAGAAACGGTGCAAAAACAATTAAATTTGTAGACCGTACCTTTAATTGCAATCTTAAAAGAGCTAAGGAAATACTTCTTTTTATAAAAGAAAATTACGGCAGGGAAATTCCCGAAGATGTATGCTTTCATTTCGAAATTGCTGCCGATATTGCCGACGGTGAGTTTTTATCTCTTGCAGCATCTATGCCGAAGGGCTCGGTGCAGTTTGAAATAGGTATACAAAGCTTTAACGAAAAAACGCTTTCTGCAATAGGCAGAAAAACTGATATTAAGAAGGTTGAAGAGAATATAAAAGCTCTTCTGAAGGGCAGAAACTGTCATATACATATCGACCTTATTGCAGGGCTGCCCGAAGAGAATTATGAAAGCTTTGTAAGTGGATTTAACCGTGCATATTCTCTTAAGGCAGATATGCTGCAGCTCGGTTTTCTTAAGATTCTTCACGGCTCACCTATGGGTGAAAACAGAGAAAAATACCCATGTAGCTTTAATTCTGAGCCGCCTTACGAGGTTATATCTACTCCCTGGATAAGTGAAGAAGAGCTTTCAAAGCTCCGTACAACTGAAAATGAGCTTGAAAGACTCTGGGGCAGCGGAAGATTCAGAGAGACTCTCAGCTATGTTCTCGGAACTGCAGATATAACTCCTTATGAGCTTTTTTACGGCTTCGGGGTGTTTCTTAAGGGGAAAGGAAAATCGGGCAGTGTACCGTTGTACGAATATACTGACCTTACCTTTGAATTTATGTCTGCTCTTGACGGCATTGATAAAATGATCCTTCGTGATAAAATGGTTTTTGACAGAGTCAGTACAAATAATTCGGGCGTGATACCCGAAAGTCTGAAAATCAAGGACACTCTTCTTAAAAAGGCAAGGCATAGAGTGAATGAAATATCACCGTCAGCCAAAGGCACCAACCGTACTGTTGCGATTCTTTACAGTGAAAAGAAAATCATCTGGTGTGATTATGAGGAAAAGGACAGAGTAACGGGACTCTATAAGGTGGAAAGCACAGAGTATGAATCTGATTAAAGTTCTTTTTAAGTTTTTTTAATACAGTTAAGACAAGGGAACAGATAAGGAGGAGCAGTTATGTTTTACATTGACGTTATCGGTATACCTCTTGTTGTCGGAATTGTTTTCAGACTTATTTTTATAAAAAAAGAAAAAGGCTTTTATGCTACTCTTTTTGCTCTTGCCGTCACAGCTTTGTTTATTGTGAATGCCGTAGCTTTTTATGCTACAGGGCATTGGGGAGACGGCGGAAGCGAAGGTCCTGCTTTACTTGCGTGGGCAGTGGCTATGTCTTTCTGCGGCACAGCGGCAGTTGAGCTTTTAAGGGGCTTGTACATAAAATTCAGATAAAAATAAATCCATTGTAATCAGATATCTGTTACAATGGATTTTTCTTATAATAGCTTGTATAATTTTTCTACGGTTTCTTTATCGGCCTGAGGTGTATTTTTTAAGGGGAAATTAATTCCCATATTCTCATACTTTTCAAGGCAAAGAGTTTTAAATGGCAGAAGCTCAACCTTACTTATGCATTTATAGGGCGCAATAAGCTCACGGAGTCTTTTTATATTTTCTTCGCTGTCGGTAATGCCCGGCACTATAACGTGGCGTATCCATACCTCTTTTTGCATTTCTTCAAGCCTTCCGAGAAAACTCATGGTTTGTTCAAGACTTCCGCCGGTATGCTTTTTGTAATCATCCTCGGTAGTCATTTTTATATCAAGAAGAACAAGGTCGGTAAGAGCAAGAAGCTTTTCCACTTTTTCGTTATACACAGCACCTGATGTGTCAAGAGCAATATGCAGATTCTTTTCTTTAAAAAGAATTGCTGTCTCTGTAAGAAATTCTGCCTGAATACAGGGCTCACCGCCGGAAAAAGTAACACCGCCGTTTTTTATATATGGGTAAAGCCTCAGAACTTTTTCACTTAAGGCTTCTGCACTCATCAGACTGCTTTCTCTGAATTCCCAGGTATCAGGGTTATGACAGTAGGCGCATCTCAAGGGACAGCCCTCTGTGAATATAACTGCTCTGACACCCGGTCCGTCAACAGTGCCGAGGGATTGTACCGAATGAACATACCCCTTCATAATTTATACTCTTTCGTGGAAGGTACGGCTGATAACCTCTTTCTGCTGCTGAGGTGAAAGCTTGTGGAAGTTTACTGCGTAGCCTGAAACACGGATTGTAAGATTGGGGTAAAGGTCGGGGCTTTCCATAGCATCAATGAGCTTCTGTCTGTCAAGAACATTGACGTTGATATGGTGTGCATTCTGAATGAAATAGCCGTCGAGAATAGATACAAGATTTTCCTTTCTCTCGTTCAGCGTTTTACCTAAAGCATCAGGGACGATAGAGAAGGTGTTTGAAATACCGTCACGGCATGAGTCATATGAGAGCTTTGCAACGGAGTTGAGAGAAGCAAGAGCACCGTTCTTTTCTCTGTTGTGCATAGGATTAGCTCCGGGGGCAAAGGGTTCACCTGCTTTTCTGCCGTCGGGAGTTGCACCGGTTTTTTGTCCGTAAACTACATTGCTTGTAATAGTAAGCACAGAAAGGGTATGCTTTGCACCTCTGTAGGCAGGATTCTTTCTGAGCTCATTTATGAAACGGTCAAGAAGCTCTTTGGCAATTTCGTCAGCTCTGTCGTCATCGTTGCCGTAGGTGGGGAATTCTCCTTCAGTAATAAAGTCACAGATTATTCCTCTTTCATCGAATACGGGACGCACCTTTGCGTATTTTATAGCTGAAAGGCTGTCAGTAATAACGGAAAGACCGGCAACACCGAAAGCCATAACTCTTTCTACGTCGGTATCGTGAAGAGCAAGCTGAGTTTTTTCGTAGGCATACTTGTCGTGCATAAAATGAATGACATTCATTGTGTCAACATATTCACCGGCAAGCCAGCTGATATAGTAATTGAGTCTCTGACGCACCTCATTGTAGTCAAGAATACCGTCACCGACACTTTCCATCTGCGGTCCGATTTCCGTGCCGTATTTTTCCTCCTTACCGCCGTTAAGGGCAAGAAGAAGGATTTTCGGAAGGTTGCATCTTGCACCGAAGAACTGCATCTGCTTGCCGACCTTCATAGCACTTACGCAGCAGGCAATAGCATAGTCGTCACCGTAGGAGGCACGCATAAGGTCGTCGTTTTCGTACTGTATTGAATCGGTTTCAATTGAAACTCTTGAGCAGTAGTGCTTGAAGGGTTCGGGGAGTCTCTGTGACCAGAGTACCGTAAGGTTAGGCTCGGGAGATGTGCCGAGATTATAAAGAGTATGAAGGAAACGGAAGGATGTTTTTGTGACAAGGGTCCTGCCGTCCACACCCATACCGCCTACAGCCTCTGTAATCCATACGGGGTCACCGCCGAAAAGCTCGTTATATTCGGGTGTTCTGAGATGTCTTATCATTCTGAGCTTCATAACGAACTGGTCGATAAGCTCCTGGGCACCTTGTTCTGTAAGAAGACCTCTTCTTATATCACGTTCAATATAAATATCAATAAATGTACCTGTTCTGCCAAGGGACATAGCAGCACCGTTCTGCTCCTTATTGGCAGCGAGGTAGCCGAAATAAAGCCACTGAACAGCTTCCTGTGCGTTTTCGGCAGGGCGGGAGATATCAATTCCGTAAAGAGCAGCCATTTCCTTTAATTTCTGAAGGAAGGAAATCTGCTTGAAAAGCTCTTCGGAAAGGCGGATGTTTTCTTCGGTCATTCTCTTTCTGCCGAGCTCAGCTTTATCATTCTGCTTTTCTTCAATAAGATAATCTATACCGTAAAGAGCAACTCTTCTATAGTCACCGATAATTCTGCCTCTTCCGTAGGCATCGGGAAGACCTGTGAGAATGCCTGTATGTCTCATAGCACGCATACTGTCGGTATATACACGGAAAACACCGTCATTGTGAGTAGTCTTGTAGAAGAATTCTCTTTCAATTTCTTCTGAGAGCTCATAGCCGTAAGCACGGCATGCGCTTCTTGCCATACGGATACCGCCAAAGGGATTGACACTTCTTACAAGGGGAGCACCCGTCTGAAGACCTACAATAAGCTCATCCTCTTTTTTCAGATAAGCGGCGGGATAGTTGGTAAGAGAGGAAACGGTTTTTGTATCAATCCCGATAACACCGCCCTTTTCTTTTTCTTCCTTAAGCTTTTCTTCTAATGCTGAGAAGAGTCTTTTGGTTTTTTCTGTAGGCTCACAGAGAAAGCTTTCATCACCAATATAGGGAATATAGTTTTTCTGAATAAATTCACGGACGTTTATTTCTTTGCACCATTTACCTTCAATAAATCCGTCCCATGCTTTTACTTTCATATCCATTGCTTTACAGCTCCTTCTGAATTATTTTGGTTCTGCAAAAAAACAAAGGGCAGCTTTGCTTTTCACAAAACTGCCCAGACGGTCGGCTAAAGTCTTCCCGTGCTCCATATAGGTTACCCTATTTATCCGTCAGTCACACGTGAAGTTTCATATTGTGTAGTTATTATAGCATTTAACCTTTTGGAAATCAAGGTTAAAATTATATGATAGAAGCATATTTTTCTGCAAGTTCTTTGGTAACATCGACAGTATTTTCCTTGCTCTTTTCTTTTGTGCTGTAATTTTCAATGAAAGAAAATTCAAACCTTTCAAGCTCCTTCTGGAAGTCGGTTGTGTTATAGTCGTTTCTTTCATTGTGGTTAAAGTCCGTATCGGAAATATGTGAGCCGTCGGTATCGAAATCTCTTTCAAGAGTATCGAAGAACATTTCCCAGCGGGGGAGGTAATAGTATCTTATAAGACCTGCCCATTCCTTCCATGCATAGTCGAAGAGCTCGTTGTTTTCGAAGGGACCCCAGATGGTAAGAAGAGTAATTTCATTAAGCCTGTAAAGCTCCTTGTGCTCATCACAGCAGGCGTTACTCATTGCTTCTTCTATATGTGTGTCAAGGGTAAGCTCCTCTCTTGTGGAGAGAAGACGGTCAACATCAAGAAGGATGCTTCTGAAAAGCTCTGTGTTTTCTTTGAAAGCAGACATATTCTTTTCTTTGAATGCCTTCATAATATCAAAGTAAACCTCTTTCGCCTTGTTGCTGAGCACCTGCCTGAGAATATCGCACATATCAAAGAGATAACCGTCCTTTGATGCCTTTTCACTTTTCAGAAGCTCTTCAAGAGCTGCAAAAAGAACTTTATTGTCATAACGAAGCTCAACGTGGTCATTAGGAGCAGTATGATAGTGAGTGGTGGAAGGTCTTGCAGCAATAATTGAGCTTGTTTCTCTGCCGATGCACTTATTGCAGTAGCAGCTGTTTTTAAGGTTTTCAACTGCTTTTTTCAGACATTCCTCGTCACTGCCGTAACGTCTTTCAGCATAGTCGCTGAGAAAAGCGTCAAGGTTTATTTCCTCTTTTTCGGTGAGCATTGTGTATGCAAGCTCATAATAAAGAGGATTCTGATAAAAGCCTTCGGGGAAAAGACCTGTGCCGGCTGAGGTAGGATATTTTTCCATTCTCTTACGGTAAACATTTTCACCTAAAATCTCAACTGATCCGTGAAGGGAGTTTCTGTCACCGAAATTGTGAAGAGTACCGCAAAGGTAGCTGTATCCCCAGAAGCCGTTCATCTTTTCACTCTTTGAAGAGTCAAGGTCGAGAATGAGAAGACGATCCTTGTCAACGGCTTTTACGATTTCTTCTCTGAGTGACCAGCCCTGCATAATCCAGGTGCTTTCACTGTCGAAATCGGTGTACATCTTTGAAATTGTTCTGCCTACATCGTGCAGATACTTGTCACCGTCAACGGGAGGCTCGTTTTCATGGAAGGGGTCCGAGGCATAGTGATGATATGCACCGAAGAGCTCTTTCTGCTTGTTAAGAAGGGCAGTACCGAAAACAGAGAAGGCTTTATCGAGAGGGTCAAGCTGAGCCGTGCCGGGGAATCCGCACCAGGTAGGAAGCTGCTGAAGAGATTCTGCACCTATTTTTTCACCCACGGCGGCGGGAATATGACCTGCAAAGCCCTGCTGTATAGGTGTCATACCGAGCTCAAGCTCTCTCTGAAGAATTTTTCTGCCGAGCTCAAGTCTCTGCTCAATGAATTTTATATCGGGAATTGACATAAAGGTGTCAAGGTTTGTCATCATCTGCCAGGGGTAGTAGGAGGGACCGGCAATAAAGGAAAGAGCATCCTTTTCACTCAGACCGAAATCACGGAGGGTGTAGTACATTGTAGCTTCACTGCCTACAACCGTAAGAGGCATATTGATACCGTTCATAGCCATAAAATCGATTTCTTTTTCCCACTTGTCCCATTTCCAAGAGCGCATGGAATAGCCGAGGGTACAGTAGTTGAGATAGGCTCTCTTTTTCTGCTCTGTTATTTTTTCATTCTTTTCTTCGGGCAGGGGAGCAGAGGTGACCTCAAAGGATGTGTTTCCACAGTGTGAAAGGTTGACTCTGCAATATTTTTTCAGATAGTCATAGTAGCCCATAGCCTGACTTATTTTACAGTTTCCCTTTATATGTATTCTGCCGTCAAGGCTGTAATATTCGTAGTAGTCCTTGCCGTCCTCTCTCTCTGCAATTTCCAGAGTAAAGCAGTCAGCGATAAGGGGGGAGTTTCTTTTAATGAGATTTATCATAAAATTCTGCATCCTCTCTCGTTAATATTTCACTTAAATATAGCATATTTTGTTTTTGTAGTAAAGAGGAAATGTTTTTTCTTTTTAACAGGACAAATAAATTCGTATAACTATTGACATAAGGCTCAAATAGTGCTAAACTTATCCAAAATAAAATAATTTCAATTAAAGATAGAGGCGCGGTTTATCATCAGTACCTTCGGAATAAAAGGGAGTTTCGCAAACTCTTCCGTAAGAGAAAGGGGTAGCCGCCGAAGATGTCAGGCGAAAGACATTCTGGGCGGAGAAAATAAGATTTCTCCGACTGTCGCATTTGCGGAGTGCTATTATAATTGTGATATGGTGTGGCTATAGTCATAGAATTCTGTTTATAAGCATTCGGCACAGTCGGGTGCTTTATCTTTTGTAAGAAATCATTTTGGAATTTAAATTTAAAGGAGTTTATCAGTTATGGAAAGAAAGCCTATTTTTACCGGTGCTGCTTCAGCACTTATCACACCCTTTAATGAAAACGGTGTTGACTACGAAAACTTTGAAAAGCTTATCAACTGGCAGATTGAAGAGGGCATCAGCGCTCTTGTAATTGCAGGTACATCAGGTGAAGGCTCTACTCTTACCGACGAGGAGCACAGAGCAGTGCTTAAATTTGCTGTTGAGGTTGTTGCAGGAAGAGTACCCGTTATTGCAGGTACAGGCTCCAATGATACCGAGTATGCTATCGATCTTACAAAGTATGCCTGTGAAATCGGCTGTGATGCTATGCTTGTTGTTACTCCCTACTACAACAAGGCAACACAGAAGGGTCTTATCAAGATGTTCACTGCTATCGCCGATGCAAGTACAAAACCCATAATTCTTTACAATGTTCCTTCAAGAACCGGTGTCAATATTGAACCTGCAACCTATGCTGTTCTTGCTGAGCATCCTATGATTCAGGGCATCAAGGAAGCTAACGGTCAGATTGACAAGATTGTTGAGACAATGGCGCTCTGCGGTGATAAGCTCGACCTTTATTCAGGTAACGACGATCAGATTGTTCCCGTTCTTTCCGTAGGCGGTAAGGGTGTTATCTCTGTTCTTTCAAACGTTCTTCCCAAGGAAACTGACGATATGTGCAAGAAGTTCCTTGCAGGTGATGTTAAGGGTGCGGCTGAAATTCAGTTTAAATATTTCGGTCTTATCAAGGCTCTCTTCAGTGAAGTAAATCCCATTCCCGCAAAGGCTGCTATGGCTGCTATGGGCTTCTGTGAGGACAACGTAAGACTTCCTCTTACTGTTATGGAGGATGACCACAAGGCTGTTCTTCTTGAAGAAATGCGTAAAGCAGGCATCAACGTATAAGACAGCAGATATAATCAGGTGATAAAATGAAAATTATTGTCAACGGTGCAGGTGGCAGAATGGGAAGTGTCCTCTGCGGCCTTATAGAAAAAAGTGAAAAGCATACTCTTGCAGCCAAGTCCAGCATAGAGTTTGAAACGGACCGTGAGAACGGTATCTATAAAAGTATTTCTGAATTTGACGGTGAAGCAGATATTATAATCGACTTTTCCAATCATCTTGCAACTTATGATGTGACATCTTATGCCCTTAAGAGAAATATGCCTCTTGTAGTGGCTACAACAGGTCAGAGTGAAGAAGAGCTTTCTATGATTAAATCTGCAGCCACGGATATTCCCGTATTCTATTCACAGAATATGTCTCTCGGTGTTGCGATTCTTTCCTGCCTTGCCAAGATTGCAGCCAAAGCTCTTCCCGACTGTGATATTGAAATAATCGAAAAGCATCACAATCAGAAGCTTGATGTACCCAGCGGAACGGCAATTTTGCTTGCTGACGGTATAAAGAGCGTAAGAAAAGACTGTGAATATAATATCGGCAGACACGAATTCGGAAAAAGAAAGAAAAATGAAATCGGTATCCATTCTGTCCGTATGGGCGGTGAGGTAGGAACTCACGAGATTATTTTTGCTATGGGCAGTCAGGTTATCACTCTGAAGCATGAGGCTGAAAACAGAAGTCTTTTTGCTGAGGGCGCAATCTCTGCTGCTGAATTCCTTGCTTCACAGGAAAAGGGCTTTTATAATATGGATAATATTCTTGAGTGACAGATATGAAATATAATTATCATACGCATACAAAAAGGTGCCTTCACGCAAAAGGTGAGGACGAAGAATATGTCCTTGCCGCAATAGAAATGGGATATGATGAAATCGGCTTTGCCGACCATAGCCCGTGGCCTTTTGCAGACGGCTTTGTTTCGGGCATAAGAATGCGTGAAGAAGAGTTCAGAAGCTATTGTGAAAGCATTAACTCTCTGAAAGAAAAGTATAAGGATAAAATCAGCATAAAGCTTGGTCTTGAGTGTGAGTATTTCCCTAAATATTTTCCTTGGCTTAAAGAGAAAATGAATGAATACGGTGTGGATTATATTATCCTCGGGCATCATTTCTGTGATGATGAGCCGAACAGCATATATAACGGTAATCTTACCCAAAAGGCTCAGCTTGAGTATTTCAAAGATGATATTATTGCCGCTTTGGAGGAGGGCTCATTCTCCTATATTGCACATCCCGACATTTTTATGAGAGGATATCCCGTATTTGATGAAAAGTGTGAGGAGATTTCGAGGGCAATAATCGAAAAGGCAGTAGAGACAAAGACTCCTCTTGAATATAATCTTCTCGGTCTTAAGCACGGTATTGCCGACGGTAAGCCCGGTTATCCTCATCCGGAATTCTGGAAGATAGCGGCGGAATATAAGCCTCTTACGGTTATCGGTATTGATGCTCATTTTCCTGATGCTTATAAGGACACAGAAACCTACGAAGCAGCTGAAAGTTTTCTCGGCAGTCTCGGCATCGAGGTTACGGATAAAATCAGATTTTACAGATAATAAAAGTCACCTTCGGGTGACTTTTTATTTTTTTGCATATATATTTACTATTGTAA
>JAZRQQ010000117.1:0-11318 GCA_045649935.1 Acutalibacteraceae bacterium
GGCTGCGTTGTGCAGCCGGTTTTCTGTTATCTTATTTAAAGAATCCTGTAAAGAATTTTCTTATACTTACAAGAAGAGATTTAATGAAGTTGAAGAGCTTTTCCATAGGTGAAAGCTTTTCTGCCTTCTCAGGCTCTGTTGTATCCTCAACGAGCTTTCCGCTTTCCTTGTCATAATATGAGAACTGAGGAAGCTCAGAGCCTTCTGTTGTAAGCTCCTCTGAAGAGAAAAGGAAGGTGTTGTATATAGCCTTTGTTATATAATCCTCACTGTGCTGAGCATTTTTGATAAACCAGGTTTTTTCGGGGAAAAGGCAGGTAGAAGCATCCACAGTCTTGTCGGGTGAGATATATTTCATATCCTTTCCTTCAAGGTATTCATCACTGAAAATGTCTCCTGCAGCAGCTGTTGTTGCACCTAAGGAGCTGCTTCTTGTCTCAATTACACCGTCACTTACAAGGGACCATGAATCTGAAACAGGCACAGCTGCAAAGCCGTATCTTGAAATAACAGCAACCTTGCCATCCTTATCAAAATCAAGAAGAATATCTGTCTTGTTCTTTCTGATTTCACCGTTGTAAGCCTTTATTTTAGCTTCAAGGGCTGAATAATCCTTATCCTTACAGAGATTTCCGAAAATATATTCCATAGCTTCTTCAATCTGCTCATCAGGTACCATTGCCCATATTGTAAGCCAGCAGCCGAAGAGAGGTATAAGAGTCTCTCTGTAAATCACGGGACCTATTTCATCGAGTATTTTATCAAAGAAAACAGAGAACATTCCCGGTATACCTGCAAGATCAAAAATATCCGAAATACTTGCAACAAGCTCTGCATATACGGACTCACCGAGCATTTCCTTAAGGAAATAGGTAAGAGCTTCTCCGTCAAAGTCGAGCTTTCCGCTTAAAGCGTCACCCACACTCTTAAGACCCATCAGTGCCGGTGTATCAAAAACAACGCTTTCCACCTTACTGTCACCGTAAAGAGAAAAATATGATACAAGCACAATACTGCCAAGGGAATGACAGGTAACAGCTACCTTGTCACAGCCGCTTTTTTCTGTAACATAACTGATAAGCGCATCAAGCTCAGCAGCAATTACCATAGGGTCGCCTCTCCAGTCATACTGGAAAGTGATATGTGAATCTTTTTTCACTTTAGAAGGATAAGTCATTACTGCGCCTGAATTCCCCTTGGGTGTGCCGTCGGAATTATTGAACCAGTCGGCAAACTCAGTGTTGAGAATTGCAGATATTTCCGTAGCCAGCACATCCGTATCCTGACTTGCAGAATAAACAACAAGAGCAGGTACAATATCCTCTCTGAATACTGTCTCTATTCTTTCCTTTGAAGGAACACCGACAGCCGTTGTTTTATCGTTCTTGTCGGCATATACGGGATTTGAAACAATACCGCGGATATCAATTACGGGGCACACTTCACTTTCAGCGGCAAAAGCCGTAACAGAAAGAGAAAAAACCGTAATAACTGCAAGTAAAATACTTATAAGCTTTTTCATAATAAGCCTCCTTGATTTTTTATCAGATTAAACATATCATATCTGACTTTTTCTGTCAATGCCATAACAAAAAACAACAGCTCACCCTACTGTCACAAATAAGCTTAAGGTGCCGTCGGCTGGCTGTTGTCTGTTTTTATTCTTCGATTTCGATATCTATCTCTCTGTCTCTGAAATAGAACTTTTTATCCTTTTCACCTATAGGTCTTAACACTCTGCAGGGATTGCCCACTGCAACAACATTTGCGGGGATATCCTTGGTAACTACACTGCCCGCACCGATAACCGTGTTATCTCCGATTGTAACACCGGGAAGAATTGCAGAGTTTGCGCCTATCCAAACGTTATTACCTATATGCACCTCAATATTATACTGCATAGCCTTCTGTCTTAAGGTGGGGTTGATAGGATGACCTGCCGTTGCAACGGTAACGTTAGGGCCGAACATTACATAGTTTCCTACATAAATATCAGCATCGTCAACCATCGTCAGATTAAAATTGGCATAGACATTATTACCGAAATGAACGTGCTTTCCTCCCCAGTTGGAATGGAAGGGAGGTTCGATGTAGCAGTCCTTTCCTATTTCCGCAAACATCTCTCTAAGCATTTCGTCACGCCTGTCAAGCTCAGTGGGTCTGGTCATATTAAAGTCATAAAGCTTATCGAGATATCTGAGCTGCTCCTCCATTATGGACTCATCCTCGGGAAAATAGAGCTTCCCCTCACTCATACGCTTTTTTGACTCTTCCTGACTCATTCTCATAGGCTTACCTCATTTCCACAAGGGTGCAGGATACACACCCTCCTCTGTCTTTTCTTTAAGTGCAGCCTTTACGGAATCCTTATCCTCCTTGTAAGTCACACCGTACCACTTTTCGTGGGTTGTAAGAGCCGTTACTTCTGCCTTGCCCTCTTTTACAAGCTCGTCAACAACAAAGGGAATATAAAACTCACACTTGAGAAGGTTGTCCTTGTTCTTTTCGAGGAAAGCAGCGAAACGGTTTTCTATTTCTGTAATAATTTCCTCTGTGAAGCCCCAGAGATTCATTGAAACGGGCGTGCCCTCGGGAATTTCCTCCCAGCTTTCTTCGTCCTCGGTGAACATTATCTTACCGTCACGGTACATAATCTTTGTTCTTTCAACAATGTCAGTCATAAGACCGTTTTCGATTTTGCAGACACCTCTTGCAACGTGACCGTTTTCAGTAAGGGTATTTTCAATCTTAAAGCCTACCATTGAGAATTTATATACACCGTCATCCTCTTTTTCTCTTACAAGCTCATCATATATAACCTTGAAGGTATCTGCGCCGTAATAGTCGTCGGCATTGATAACGGCAAAGGGCTCGTCAATAAGACCCTTGCAGGAATAGATTGCGTGAGCTGTACCCCAGGGCTTTACTCTGCCCTCAGGCGCACTGAAGCCCTCAGGAAGATTATTTATATCCTGATAAGCATATTCTATTTTTATCTTTGAATCATATCTGCCGTCAGTTATCCTTCTGAAATCCTCTTCGATTTCTTTTTTAATAACAAAAATAACCTTATCAAAGCCTGCTCTTACTGCGTCGAAAACAGAATAATCAAGAATAATTTCTCCGTCAGGACCGAGAGGCTCAATCTGCTTGAGACCGCCGAATCTGCTGCCCATACCGGCAGCCATTATTACAAGTGTTGCACCCATTGTACTTTCTCCTTTTCTGAATCAGTATATATTATTTTTTATATTTTACCACTTTCATTTTAAAATAGCAAGGTCAGAGTTGATTTTTGCGGATTTTGTATTTTTCTGCCTGCAGATATTACACACCGTCCCTCTGCATGTCCGAAGAAATACATGAATAAAGTTACGGAAAAGTAAAGTATATTACGGCAGTTACCTGTAAAAATTAAAAATATTTAAAAGCTGTTTCTTTTAAGTTGATTTTTAAGTAGATATCCCTATACTTAAGTCGGCGGATATGACCCGCCGCAAATTTGGAAAAGAGGTGTTATAAAATGAAAAACATAAAAAAGCTTTTATCGGTATTTCTTGCAGCAGTTATGCTTTTAGGCTCCCTTGCCTTAAGCTCCTCTGCCGTTGACTGGCCAAAAGAAGCAGGGGCAGGCAGACCTGAGCTCAGAGCCCTGTGGACTCTTAAGAGTGTGGAAATTCCCGTAAGCGCAGAGTTCACTGAAGTGTCTGACAATGCAGAATTCACCGTTTACTACACAACCCAGAATCTCGGTCAGAATTACGGTGTACTCAATCTTATGCTCAATGCAGAGGCAATCGGCTCCGTCCACGCCGAAAGCGCATATATTGCCGAAAATGTACTGCACATCAATCTGAGCAGTCTCAATCTTTCAAGGGAAGGCTTTTATCATATTTACATAGGCGCCGGCTCCCTTAAGGGAACAGAATGTCAGAATACCTTTGCCTCCACATCAGGTATGGAATATAAATATGAATCCCTCGGAATAAAGGATAAGCTCAGTCTTATTGCCGACTACGCAATTTCTTTTGTTACCAACTATTTCTCATACAAGCAGACCTACTGATTCACTATCCCTTCCCCCGGTTAAGTCCGGGGGCTCTTTTTTGCCTGTTTTTTCTTGACTTAACACCCATAATGTAATATAATTAGTCGATATATTAATTCGGAAAAGAGGCTGATTACAATGAGCGACTACAAAATCGCAACAAAATGTATTCATTCAGGATATACTCCAAAAAACGGTGAGCCCAGACAGATTCCTATCTGCCAGAGCACCACATACAAATACGATTCAAGCGTAGAAATGGGCAAGCTTTTTGACCTTGAGGCATCAGGCTATTTCTACACAAGACTTCAGAACCCCACCAACGACTGCGTTGCTGCAAGAATTGCCGACCTTGAAGGCGGTGTTGCAGGTGTTCTCACATCATCGGGACAGGCTGCAAACTTCTTTGCAATCTTCAATATCTGCCACGCAGGCGACCACGTTGTTGCTTCAACAGCTATCTACGGCGGTACGTTCAATCTCTTCAATGTTACTATGAAAAAGTTAGGCATTGATTTCACCTTCGTTACACCCGACTGCAGTGAAGAAGAGCTTAATGCCGCTTTCAGAGAAAATACAAAGGCAGTTTTCGGTGAAACTCTCTCTAATCCCTCTCTTCAGGTACTTGATATCGAAAAGTTTGCCAAGGCTGCTCACGCACACGGCGTACCCCTTATCGTTGACAACACTTTCCCCACTCCCATCAACTGTCAGGCATTCAAGTACGGTGTTGACATCGTAACACACTCAACAACAAAATATATGGACGGTCACGCAACTCAGGTCGGCGGCTGTATCGTTGACAGCGGTAACTTTGACTGGACACAGAACGACAAGTTCCCCGGTCTTACCACTCCAGACGATTCCTATCACGGTATCACCTACACCGAGCGATTCGGAAAGGGCGCATATATTACAAAGGCTGTTGTTCAGCTTATGCGTGACCTTGGCTCTATCCCCGGTCCTCAGAATGCTTTCCTTCTCGGTCTTGGTCTTGAAACTCTTGCTCTCAGAATGGAAAGACACTGCAAGAATGCCCTTGAGGTTGCAAAGTATCTTGAAAAGAGCGACCTTGTTTCCTGGGTATCCTATCCCGGTCTTGAAAGCGATCCTCAGTATGAGCTTGCAAAGAAATATATGCCCGACGGCACCTGCGGAGTTGTCTCCTTCGGTGTAAAGGGCGGCAGAGAGGCTGCGACAAAGTTTATGGATTCTCTGCGTCTTGCTTCTATCGTAACTCACGTTGCTGACAGCAAGACCTGCGTTCTCCACCCCGCTTCAACAACTCACCGTCAGCTCACTGACAAGCAGCTTGAGGAAGCAGGCGTTAAGAGCGACCTTATCCGCCTTTCTGTAGGTATTGAAGATGTAAGCGATATTATCGCTGATATTGAACAGGCACTTATCGAAGCTACAAAATAAAAGTAAAGAGGTTTAAAAATGAAACTTGGTATAGTTGGTTTGCCCAATGTCGGCAAAAGTACACTTTTCAACGCAATAACCAACGCTGGCGCTCAGAGTGCGAACTACGCATTCTGTACAATTGAGCCCAACGTAGGTGTTGTTGCCGTTCCCGACGAAAGACTCAATAAGCTCAGAGATATGTATAACCCCGTTAAATTCACCCCCGCAACAATCGAATTTGTTGATATTGCCGGTCTTGTAAAGGGTGCTTCAAAGGGTGAAGGTCTCGGTAACAAGTTCCTTTCACATATCCGTGAGGTTGACGCAATCATTCACGTTGTCCGCTGCTTTGAGGATGACGATATTATCCACGTTGACGGTTCAATCGATGCAAAGAGAGATATGGAAACAATCAATCTTGAGCTTATTCTCTCTGACCTTGAAATGATTGACAGAAGAATTGACAGAACATCAAAGGCTATGAAGGGTGACAAGAGCCTTGCTTCTGAGGTTGATTTCCTCAAGAGAGTCAAGGAAGCTCTTGAAAATGAGCAGCCCGCAAGAAGTGTTGAATGTACTGACGAGGAAAAGGCTATTCTCGACAATGCGGCTCTTCTTACATCAAAGCCCGTTATCTATGCCTGCAATATGAGTGAATCCGACTTCGTTTCAGGTATCGATACCAACGAAAACTACAAAGCTGTATGTGAAATCGCATCAGCTGAGGGCGCAGAGGTGCTTCCCATCTGCGCAGGTCTTGAAGCAGAAATCTCTTCTCTTTCCGATGAAGATAAGGAAATGTTCCTTGCTGACCTCGGCGTAGAAAAAAGCGGTCTTGACCTTCTTATCCAGAGAAGCTACAATCTTCTCGGTCTTATCTCCTATCTTACTGCCGGTCAGCCCGAGGTAAGAGCCTGGACAATCAAAAAGGGCACAAAGGCTCCTCAGGCAGCAGGTAAGATTCACTCTGACTTTGAAAGAGGCTTTATCAGAGCTGAGGTTGTTTCCTTTGATACTCTTATGGAGCTGGGCTCACTTGCAGCCGCAAAGGAAAAGGGTCTTGTAAAGAGTGAAGGTAAGGAATACGTTATGAAGGACGGAGATATTGTCCATTTCCTTTTCAATGTTTAAAAGAGATGAAACGGTCACTGAAAAGTGGCCGTTTTTTTATTGTTTCAGATACCTTTTTATTTGTCTGACAAGCCGTTTTCCCTTGACACTATCCGTTTAAAGTGTTACAATAACAGCATATTTTCTTTTGGGTATCTCTGCAATTATAAGCCTTATAATAAAAAGGCAGAGCGTCCCTTTAAGAAACAAGTAAGGTTAAATACAAGGAAGGTTAAGAAAATGAAAAAAACACTTATGCTCGGTAACGAAGCCGTTGCAAGAGGTCTCTGGGAGGCGGGAGTAAACGTTATCTCCTCTTACCCCGGTACACCCAGCACGGAAATTACCGAATTCGCTTCAAAATATGAGGATATGTACTCGGAATGGGCACCTAACGAAAAGGTCGCTTTTGAGGTAGCCTTCGGTGCATCTATGGGCGGCGCAAGAGCCTTCTGTGCTATGAAGCACGTTGGTCTTAATGTTGCTGCTGACCCCCTTTACACCGCTTCATATATCGGTGCTACGGGTGGTATGGTCTGTGCAGTTGCCGATGACCCCGGTATGCACTCATCACAGAACGAGCAGGACTCCCGTCATCACGCTATTGCATCAAAGACTCCTATGCTTGAGCCCTCAGATTCAGCTGAATGCCGTGATTTTGCAGTTCTTGCTTATGAGCTTTCAGAAAGATTTAACACACCCTTCCTTCTCCGTCTTACAACAAGAGTTTCACATGCACGCTCAGTTGTTGTTCCCGGTGAAAGAAAGAACGTTCCTCTCAAGGAATACAAAAAGGATGTTATGTCCCGTGTTATGATGCCTGCTATGGCACGTCCCGCTCACGAAAGAGTTGAAAAGAGACTTGAGGAAATGACAACCTTTGCCAACACCGAAGCTGTAGAAATGGGTATCAATACCGTTGAATATAACAATAAAAAGATGGGTATTGTCTGCTCAGGTGCATCTTATACATATGCCCGTGAAGCCTTAGGCGAAAATGCAAGCTATCTGAAGCTCGGTATGGTAAACCCTCTTCCCACTGACCTTATCAGAGATTTCGCTGACAACGTAGAAGAGCTTATCGTTATCGAAGAGCTTGACAGCATTATCGAAACTCACTGCATTAAGCTCGGACTTAAGGTTACAGGCAAAAAGTTATTCTCTCTCTTGGGTGAATTCTCACACAGCACGGTTGAGGCTGCGCTTACAGATAAGAAGAATGAATCTGTTGCTCTTGAGGATGTTATTCCTCCCCGTCCTCCCGTTCTCTGTGCAGGCTGTCCCCACAGAGGTCTCTACTACGCCCTGAAGGGTATGGGACTTTACGTAAGCGGTGATATCGGCTGTTATACCTTAGGTGCTCAGGCTCCCCTTGCTATGATGGACAGCTGTGTATGTATGGGTGCATCAATCAGCGGTCTTCACGGCTACAACCTTGCAAGAGGTGAAGAGGCTGCAGCAAAGAGTGTTGCCGTTATCGGTGACTCAACCTTTATCCATTCCGGTATTACAGGTATTATTGATATTGCCTATAACAAGGGCTTCTCAACAGTTATTGTTCTTGATAACTCTATTACCGGTATGACAGGACACCAGAACAACCCTGCCAACGGCTTTACAATCAAGGGAGATCCCACTGTTTCTGTAAATCTTGAAGCGCTTGCAAAGGCTGTAGGCTTTGCAAATGTAAGAGTAGTTGATCCCTTTGATATTGAAGGCACCAAGGCTGCCGTAAAGGAAGAGCTTGCTAAGAAGGCTCCCTCCCTTATTATTTCAAGACGCCCCTGTGCACTTCTCAAGTCAGTAAAGCATTCTGCTCCCGTAAAGGTTGACGAAAACAAGTGTATCGGCTGTAAGGCATGTCTTAATGTAGGCTGTCCTGCTCTTTCACAGATAAAAAGAGAAAACGGCAAGAGCCTTGCTCTTATTGACAATACACAGTGCGTAGGCTGCGGCGTATGTGCTTCTGCCTGTAAATTTGATGCTATCAGGAAAGGAGAGGAAAACTGATGACTAAAAATATTCTTATTGTCGGCGTAGGCGGTCAGGGTACCCTCCTTGCTTCAAAGCTTATGGGTAAATGCTTCCTCGAAAAAGGCTATGATGTTAAAGTAAGTGAAGTTCACGGTATGAGCCAGAGAGGTGGCAGTGTTGTAACTTACGTAAGATACGGTGAAAAGGTTTACTCACCCGTAATCGAAAAGGGTGAAGCAGATATTATTATCTCCTTCGAACAGCTTGAAAGTGCAAGATGGCTCCCCTGGCTTAAAAAGGACGGCGTTCTCATTTCAAGCACACAGAAAATTGATCCTATGCCCGTTATTATGGGTAAGGCTGAATATCCCGATAACATTCTCGGTAAAATCGAAGACAAGGGCGTTAAGCTTGTAAGCGTTGATGCTCTTGAGCTTGCCCTGAGTGCAGGTACAGCTAAATGTGCAAACATTGTTCTTTTAGGTGCTGCTGCCGCTTATCTCGGTATTGATAAGGAAATGTGGATTGATATTATCCGTTCCACCGTTCCGCCCAAAACAATCGACACAAACCTTAAAGCCTTTGAGCTCGGTTACGGTGCAGAATAAGCTTCTTTCTCTGCAGGAAACGATTGTAACGGCAATCTGAAAATCAGAAGAGTTCCACGTAATGATGTAATATCCGAGGGACCGTTGCGTGTGCAACGGTCCTTTTCTTTAAGTTGACTTATGAGGTAGAAAAAATGGAGAAAATTACCGTATCACTCAAAAACAGAATAACCACCGGAGACGGCACCTTCAAGGGCTGGGGCACAAGCCTCTGCTGGTGGGCAAACCGTGTCGGTCACAGTAAAAAGCTTATAAAGGATGCTGCAGAGCTTTTCTTTGACAAGGAGAAGGGACTCGGTCTTAATATTATGCGCTACAATATAGGCGGCGGTGACGACCCGTCTCACGAGCATATCACAAGAACCGACTCTATGATGCCCGGCTTTCTTGAAAAGGACAAGGAAACTGGAGCTCTCACCTGGAATTATGAAGCAGACAGACGTCAGCTTGATGTTCTCGAAGCCTGCTGTAAAGCGGCAAAAAACGATGCTTTTGTTGAAGCATTTTCCAATTCACCCCCATATTTTATGACCGTCAGCGGCTGCTCCTCAGGACACAGAATTCCCGTCTGCAATAATCTGAGAAAGGACTCTGTTGAAGCCTTTGCAGATTATCTTTGTCACGTTACGGATTATATTCAAAGGGAAAAGGGTATAAAAATAAGCTCCCTTGCACCTATGAACGAGCCCTATACCAACTATTGGTATAAGGACAGTCCCAAGCAGGAGGGATGTCACGTTTCACCGGGTAAAATGCAGAGTGCCCTTCTCGTTGCCGTAAAAAAAGCTATGGATAAATACGGTCTTGATGGCACTGTCCTTACGGCAAGTGACGAAACATCAGCCAAGAGACAGCTTGTTGCTTTCAGAAAGCTTTCACCTGAGGCTCTTGACTGTGTAGGAAGAATCAGCACCCACACCTACGAAAAAGCCACACCCCATATCGGCAGAGAATGCAGAAAAATCGGTATGGACCTGTGGATGACGGAAACGGACTGGTCATCGGTTGCAGGTGAAGATGCAGGTGAAATGTCTGCAGGCTTATGGCTTGCCGAAAAGATACTCGAGGATATGTATGTACTCAGACCCTCTGCCTGGGTTATATGGCAGATAGTAGCAAGCTATATTTCACAAACAGGCTATAAAGGCAGAAAGGATATGCCTTCTATGTTCAGCCTCAACGAAGGCTATTGGGGATGCAGCGTTGCAGAAATAGATAAGGAAGAATATATCCTCACTCAGAAATATTATGCTTTCGGTCAGTTCACCCGTTATATAAGACCGGGAATGACGGTTATACCTCTGAGCCGTTCCTGTCTTGCCGCTTATGACGAAAAAGAAAACAAGCTTATTATTGTCGCAAATAATATATATAAGACCGAAAAGGAAATCAGCTTTGACCTTAAGGATTTCTCTGCTCTTACAAAAGTGAGAACAATACGCACCTCAGGTAATACCGAAGACGGAGAAAAGTGGGCAGACCTCGGTCAGACAGTATTTGAGGAGGGCATTTTCACCCCCGTTCTCAAGGGCAATTCTGTTACAACCTTTATTATAAGTTGGTGAATATAATCCGAAACAGCCTGAAAGTGATCTTTTAAAAGGCTTTTCGGCGTATCGTCCTCAAAAGGCGTCAGCCTTTTATCGTACTCAGCCACCAAAAATCCAATTTAAAATCTTCTCTTTCAGATTATATTCGCCAACTTATGTGTGTAAAAATTAAGGCTCTCTGCCGTTTCTTATCGGTAAGGCTCTTTCTTTATCTCTTTACAAGTAAGAAATTTACTGTATTTTATACATAAATCACAGAAAAGCTGATGATTTTTATGTATTTTTTCTTGACTTTCACGCATTAAAGGGATATAATAAATTCATTATTCATCTTTTGGAATAGTATGAATATAATGTTTAAAATGAGGTGTTTATAATGAACCGTGTATTTAACTTTTCAGCTGGTCCGTCAATGCTTCCCCTTTCAGTTCTTGAAAAGGCAGCATCAGAAATGCTCTGCTATGAGGATTCAGGAATGTCCGTAATGGAAATGAGCCATCGCTCTCCCGTTTACGATAAAATTATCAAGGACGCCGAAGCTCTTCTGCGTGAGATTATGGAAATCCCCGACAACTACAAGGTGCTTTTCCTTCAGGGTGGTGCATCAACTCAGTTTGCCGCAGT
>JAZRQQ010000118.1:0-21805 GCA_045649935.1 Acutalibacteraceae bacterium
GAAAGCATCCCAGAAGCCCATAAAGAACATCATTGTTGTAACGACCTCTGCGGGTACGCCCATAATTGTAACAAGGTACAGTGACAGCTGACCTCTTACAAGGTTGTAGCCGATACACTGTCCTCCGTTTGCTATGCCGTAAATTGCCGTCTCTTTAATGCCGACATAGCGCTTTTGTTTTACTGCTGTTGTTTCACTCATAAATTTTCTCCTTTCATCAAAAAAAATGCAAAATGCATTCAACAGGTATAAACGGGAGCTGTCATGGCAAGCATCTGATTCTCTTTATCATTTACCTTGCCCCACAGCTCAAATATACAAAAGCTGTTTTCTTTGGTTGTTATACGGATTCTGTCTTCATCTGTACCGCCCTCATAAAGAATCTCACCCTTTTTTGTAATAACCCTTATTCTTTCAGGGGTCAGGGTGTATTGGTCAGAAAACAGTTCAGATCTTTCATTGCTGATTTTAACATTGAAGGTGATTTCTCCGCTTTTTATTCTGTCACCCATTGTTTCACCATTGTCTGTGCTGATTTCAAGTAAGGGTGCAAGAGAAATCTGTGTTCTGCCCTTTTCTATGGCTTCCTTCATTTTTCCGTCGGTAATATCACCGTCAATAAGAAGATATGTACAGGCACCGATAAGCTTGTTGCCCTCTTTTCTGTGCCAGTCTCTGCCGAAGGTAGGAGTTATTCTGTAGCCTTTTTCAAGAAGGGACAGCCATTTCTCCTTTGCTCTTATATTGGCGGGAGTCATAAGCGCCTCGCCCTCAGACCATATTTCCATATAATTCACAAGAGAATAATCCTGCACATTATAATCCCAGTGTCCGCCCGTACATACAGGTGTGCCAAGCTGATAGGGATGGGCAATACCCACAAGACCGCCGAAGGAGTGTACCTCCTTCATCTTTTCGTCAATGTTGTCGGGCACTGCATTTCTCCAGTCCACATCTCCCTTACAGTCAAGGACGAGCATATGGCCGAAATAGGTAGTCCACTCTATACCCTTAAGCACTGCGGGTGCAGATAATTTTTCCGTCTCTGCGTGTCCTGAGGTAGTGTTATGATCCGTAAGGCAGATACCTGAAATCCGTCTTTCTGTGGCGGTTTTCATAAGCTCCTCCACCGTAAATCCGCCGTCTGAATGTATTGTGTGACAGTGAAGCTCACAGGGATACCATTTCTTATTCATTACCGTCACCCCCTGCCTCAATTTTCACCCTGCAGGTGCATTCCTCCGTAACAAGTGCATGTACGTTAAGCTGCAGTATCCACTTACCTTTTTCAATTCTGCTTCTGAGAAAGCCTACGGAAGAAAAAGCTTCGCTTATAATGTGGCACTGATCCTTGTCCTGTCTGTGTGCCGCACCCATATAACGTGAGGGTGAGTCAAGAGAAAGGGTCACAAGATTTTTAAGGGGCAGATACTCCTTGTAGCAGGGATAGAGATGTCTGTCTCCGTGAGTGTCTCTTTCAAGATTCTCTTCTGTCAGCTTTTTTGCCCTCTCACAGTCACCAAGCTCTTTCGGTGAATAGGAATATGTTATTTTCAGCTTGTCACATTCATCCTCAACAGTGAAGGGCAGAAGAACATTTGTCTTTTCATTCTCCGGGGTGAGAATGATTTCTTTTTCGAGAAGAATTTTCATTTTCTCACTTCCATGTACCAAGATATTTCTTGTATTTTTCATAATAGCTGTCAACTAATTTTTCAGCTAAATCGTAGGAGCAGACAAGAGGATGCACGGTAAGTGCCTTTACTGCCTTGCTTCTGTCCTTTTCCATTATAGCTTCAACCGTAAGGTTTTCATAATCCTTGACGGCTCTTATAAGATTCTTCTGCATTGTGGGAACATTTTCAATTTTATGGGGATGTACACCGTCTTTATCAACAGTACAGCTGAGCTCACATACATCCTTGTCATCAAGGAAATCAAGAGCGCCCATATTGGGTATTGAAAGAACCATTTCAACCTTTTTGCCTGTATTTACTGCCTTGATGAACTCAAGAGCAACGGCAGCATAACCGCCCTTTTCAGGCTGTGCAATATATTCCTCTACAGTAGGTACGGGGAATTTCTCTTTTCTCAGATGTCCCGTTTCAATGGAGAAATAACTGTCCTCACGCATTGCGTAATGTCTCATAAAGCAGTGGAAGGCTTTTTCGAAATCCTTGTCAATATCTATTGTTCTCATTTCAGAGAGCATCATTTTGTTGATTTCAAGAATGGTTTCACCTCTTGTCTTTGCACCTGAAAGAACAGAGGAAACAGCCTTGTTGCGGTAGTGGTAGAAATAGAGATATTCATTGGGAAGGAAGTTATCGGAAAGCTCAACGAGTGCCTTATCGAAATGCACCATTTCCGTATCCTCGTAAAGTCTCTGATGACTGAGAATTTCGTCTGTGCAATCCTCTTCACCGTCTCTGAAATTGCAGAACCATGAAACATGGTTAAGACCGAAGCAGTCAAAGGTCAGAGTATCTCTGCCCGTCATATTCTTAAGCTGTCTTAAAAAGCCGCTTGGCGCATCACAGACACCGTAAACATTGTTGTATCCCATTGTACGAAGAGCCTGAGTAACAAGTCCGCTGGGATTGGTGAAATTGAATACGGGAGCATTTTCTTTTGAAAGCTTCTTTATCTTTTCACAGTAGCCGATAAGCGTATGTATTGAGCGCAGTGCCATTGCAAAGCCGCCTGCACCTGTTGTCTCCTGACCTAAAACGCCGAGATTAAGAGCTGTTCTCTCGTCAAAAACTCTGCCCTCATCACCCTCGGCTCTTATGGTAGTGATAATAAAATCTGCATCCTTAAGAGCAACATCAGCGTCGGGAGTGAGAGAAAACTGAAGCTTCGGATTGATAAGCTCAGATATTCTCTTTGCTATTTTTCCGTAGGTATAAAGCTTTTCTTCGTCTATATCCATAAATACAACCTCGGTTATACCCGTTTCATCGGCACCGAGGGCTATGGATTTTGCAAGGAAGGGTGAACGGACACCGCCACCGCCTAAAACTGCTAATTTCATTTTACTTCTCCTTTATTCTTCAATATCTGTAACTGCTGTTATAACAGGTCTTCCGTCTCTGTCAAGAAGAGGGGTAAGTCCTCCTGCATTTCCTGCAGCAGCAAATATATAATTCACGCCCGTATTTTTATCTACAATAACCTGCATATAAGGCGTCGTAAGTCCGCCGCCGCATCTTTCGGTCACAATAAATCTTTTATCCTTCTTTGCCATAATTTTCACCTCTCGGATTTTTTAACTTTTGCAGACACGGTAAGCCGTATACCTGCATTACCGCATGTTTATATCTTTGCTGAAAACTAACGGGATGTCGGGGACGCCATCCCCTACGGATATATAATTTCCAACCCAACGGGGCGGATAAAACTTTTCTTTTACTGCTCTGTCGGGCGGCCTCGGCCCTCACTTGAACTTGTTCGCAATATCCTCGTCGGGGAAGTCAAAGAAAAACCAGCCTTTCCCCTCTTCAAGCTCATGCGCTTTGAAGCAGTCGTTCACTTCTGCGGCTGTTTTCACCAGCGTCTCATTTTTATATCTGTACGCAGTGCTTATAAAGTGAACACATATATGATTTTCGTCAGTCTCTGCCCTGTCAAGAAAAGGCTTGACACATTTATTCCATTTATCTTCGGGAGAAAGTATGTATCTGTCCTGCACCGTAGCCTTCTGCTCACGGTTCAGAATAACGGGCAAAGGCTTTTTGCTTCTTCTGTTGCCCTGATCCCTCCAATGGGAAAAATCAAGTCCCGACGGATTCTCTTTTCTCCAGCCTTTCCATAACTTGCACCGTCTCATCAGCACAAGCTTACCTCTACACTCTTCTACGCAGGGGATTTTATCTCCGAGATACCAGCTCTCTTCATTTCCTCTTATATACTTATCGTAAAATTCCGGGAAGAAGCCTCTGCTTTGTATGCCTCTGTCCTGTTTTACGGAAAGAACAAGAAATTCCCCGGGATTTTCTCTGAGAAATCCGAGGCATTCCGAAAGAACGGCGGCAAAAGTAAGTCTTTCACTTTTGCTTTCATCGGTATAACAATCGGCAAGGGAATGTACAAGATAAAACTCACCTTTTTTTCTTGAAAGTCTTATATCAATAAGACGGACGCCCAGACGGAGCTGCTCCTTAAGAGTGAGATTCTGACACCTTGAAAGATTCTCAAGGCTTACAAAAGCAGTAAGGGAATCGTGAGTGCCGAAAAGATTAATCTGAGATATTCTTTTTTCTCCGTCAGCAAGGGAAATTATGCTTCTCTCTGTGCTCATTACTTATACCTCCCCCTATTTTATCTGTTATATGTCAGTATAACATCTATAAAAAAAACAGTCAATATTATTCCCTTCTATTTATGTGAACTATACACAAAAAAGATATATTATTTGTTAAAATGACTATTGATTATGTTTCCTGCAGAGTGTATAATCAATAGCGTAAAAAGTTACAGCACGTGTGTGATAATAAAGACAGCCGGCTGTACTACAAAGCATATATACCTTTGATATCAGCTAAGAAAATATTCTGAAAAGGAGAAAAGAAATGAGTAATAAAATCATTATTGCCGGCGGCGGTCACGGCGGTATAGCCTGCGGTGCAATTCTTGCAAAAAACGGATACGATGTAACAGTTTTCGAAAAGAACACAAGAGAAAATATGGGTTATGACTGGACGGATATTTTCGACCGTAAGGCCTTTGCCGCAATCGGCATGGAGCTTCCCGACAAAAAGCTCTGGAATCTTAAGACAGATATGACCTTTTACGGCCCGAGTATGGAAACTGCTCTCAGACAGAACACACCCGAAGACCAGCTTGAAATCCAGATGGAGAGAAAAACAATCTACGACTGTATTATCGGATATGCCGAGGAATGCGGTGTGAAATTCGAATTCGGTGAAGCAGCAGAAGAGGCTCTTATGCTCGGCAACCGTATCGTAGGTCTCAGAACTGAAAAGAGAGAGGTTTATGCTGATCTTGTAATTGACGCCTGCGGTATTAATTCTCCCGTACGTCAGAAGCTTCCTTCACACCTCGGAATTCAGAACAACGCTCAGGAATATGAGCGCTTCTATGTATGGCGCGGATTTTATGAAAAAATTGAATGCGGCGAGGTAGAGGACAAATTCAAGCTTATGCTCTTCCACCACGGAAATCTCGGTATTTCCTGGGTTGCCGCCGAAGAAGAATACACTGACGTGCTTATCGGACGCTTCAATGAAATTGACAAGGACGAGGTCGAAAAGAATCTTGCTGTTCTCAGAGAAGAAAATCCCTGTCTCGGTGAAAAGCTTATAAGAGGCGGAAGCTTTGCACAGATTCCCGTAAGACAGCCTCTTGCAGTTCTTGTAGCTGACGGCTATGCTGCAATCGGTGACAGTGCATTTATGACCGTGCCCATTATCGGCTCAGGTATTGCTAACAGTATGAAGGCTGCAAAAATTCTTGCCGATGTTATTATGGGTGATAAAACCGGCAGCTACAGTGCAGCAACACTCTGGAAATATCAGACAGGCTTCTACGGTGCAATCGGCTCAGCAATGGCTCCCCTTGCCGCAGTAAAGCTCCTTCTTACCCGTCTCAAGCCCGAAGAGCTTGACTATATCTTCGAAAAAGGAATCCTTAATGCTGACGATATGACAATCGGTGCTGATTCAACAAGTCTCGGTGCAATGCTTGGCGGTATGAGTATTGACGATATCAAGACTAAGGTTTCAGGTCTTATCAACAACAAGGAAGTACTTAAAAAGATTCTCCGCCTTGGCAAGGAAATAGCCGCAGCAACAGTAGTTACAGCAGCTATGCCTAAGGAATATGAAATCCGCAAGGTACGTTCATGGGCAGAAAAATATAACAACTGCTACAAACACTGATAATCCCTGTAATATTGAAAAGGAGATATTTCGAAGTGAAATATCTCCTTTATTTTTTCATTTACATAAAATTTTACTCTACCGTCGCCTCGTAAAATCCGATGTTTTCTCTTCCGCGAAGAGTGTCGGCAACATTACGTGCATTGAAATAAAGACGAAGCTTACCCTTATAATAAGTGAGATGACAGGCATATACAAACTGAGCCATCCAATCGTTATCACCGCACATCTGAGGTGTTAGGAACATTCTGCAGAACTCAAATTTTTCTCCGTCATCAGAACGCAGAAGCATAATTGCCGAATGACTTTTTCCGTCCTTTTCAAAGATACCGTTCTGAAGACCGATATAGCAGTCTGCAAGTCTGTACACCTTGAGACATCCGGAACAAAGATTAAGATACTGATTGTTCTTATCGGGACTTATAATAGGTGTTTCACGGGAAATGTAATTCTTTGAAATGCTGTCACTTTCGGCATAGCTTATATAGGTAGGCTCACAGAAGCCGCAGTCCTTTATAAAGGTCTGACCGCAGGAATAGTAAAGTCTGTATCCTCCGTCTTTTTCAAGAAGGAAGGGGTTGGAAATTGCCTGACCCTTGTCATCCTCTTCAAAGTCACGGGTTTTGCCGATAACTCTGTAAGGCTCAGACCAGGTCTCAAGGTCAGCAGATTCCGTACAGTAAATCTCAGATTTTCCCTTTGCACCGACTATTGTGAGTGCCTGAAGGAAAAGAGGCTGTATTCTTTCGTAAAAAAGATAATACCGTCCGTCAATGCAGTTGATATTGGGACGCATAGCACGGGAAACAACCTTCTTTTTAAGGGTGAAGCTGATTCCGTCATCACTTATGTAATGGTTTATTCCGTAAAAAGTGTGACAGAAAAGATGCCACTTTTTATCGTGGGTCTGATTGGGCGTAAGCACACTCGGATCAGCCACAACAAAGCTGTTCCACTTATGTCTGATAACAGGATTGTTCTCGTAAAGAGTGAATTCAGCGCTGTTGAATTTATCAAAAGTAAGAGTATTCATAGTAAGCCTCCTTTGCTTTCTTATTATATCACAGAAAAGACGGCATCTGCAATACAGAATTGAAAAAGAGATAAACAGACAAGAAAAAACTCTCCCGTTTTTATCCGGGAGAGCTGTTTTTTACTTATCTGCCTTCGTATTATGAATACTTGGCAATCATCTGCTTTCTGTCAATCTTACCGTTGAAAGTCTTGATGATTTCGTCAACAGTTGTGATGATCTTGGGAATCTTGTAAGGCTCGAGATTGTCAGCAATCATATTTCTGATAGCTGCTTCGTCAAGCTCCTTACCTTCCTTAAGAACAACAAGAAGCTTAAGAGCTGTGTTATTCGCTTTAACGGTAGGAATGAGGAGACATTCGTCAACACAGTCAACCTTCATAACAACTTCTTCAACCTCCAGAGGAGCAACCTTGAGACCGCCGAGATTGATTGTATCGTTGCTTCTGCCTACAAGGAGAAGCTCACCGTTAGGAGCAAAGTAGCAAAGGTCACTCATTACGAGCATACCGTTCTTGATAGCTTCCTTTGTAAGCTCAGGCTCATTCCAGTAACCCTGCATAACAGACTTGCTTCTGATAGCGCAGAGACCGGGATTCTGTGCAGTTGCATCCTTCATCTCGTTACCGTTTTCGTCAAGAAGAACGATTTCACTGTAAGAGTTGGGGAAGCCTACACTACCCGAATACTGTGAACCGCCGGAAACACAGAATTCATCGGTACATACAACACCTGCTTCACTGCAACCGAAGCAGTTATACATATATACATCAGGTAAAAGCTTACGCATTTTTTCCTTATCTGTTTCGGGGTATGCAGTAGAGCTTGAATAAATAAAGCGGAGCTTTGAATTGAGTTCAGCAAGATTCTTTGAAGCAAAAGCAAGAAGAAGGTGAATTGCTGAGGGAGGAAGATAAAGTGATGTTACACCGTAATCTTCAATTGTCTGGAAATACTGCTTGAAGTTTCTGAAGCCTTCAAGAAGACAGCTTGTGCTGCCCACTGCCATAGCGATATGAACCTTACGAAGACCTGCTGCGTGGTTCATAGGTGTGGGGATAAGCCATACGTTGTCACTCTTGATGTTAGTGGTTTCGATACCTGCAAGTGCAATATTTATCTGGTTACCGTAAGAAACCATAACGCCCTTTGATTTACCTGTTGTACCTGTTGTGAAAAGGATTTCAGCAAGTGAATTTTCTTCGGGCTCTTTTGCCTCGTATGAATCGTCACATGCAAGAATATCAGCATAGATATCCTTGAGTGCCCAACCGTCAGCAAGGTCATCTCTCTTTTCAAGACTTACCTTTACGCTTGCATCAAGCTCTGCGGCAATTTCATTGATTCTCTTAGAGGGTGTATTCTTTTCAACGGGAACGAAGGTTGCACCGAGGAGCTGAATACCGTACCAGAAATAAATATATTCAAGGATATGGTCAGCTTCAACTACGATTCTGTCTCCTGCCTTAACGCCTCTCTTCTCAAGGTAAAGGGCAACTCTGCGGTTGTTTTCAGCAAGCTGACTATAGGTGCATTTCTCGCCGCCTGCAATAACAGCAATCTGATCAGGAGTTTCTTTTGCAAACTTCTGAATAATAAGTGCAATTGATTTAAGCATAATTAACTATCCCTTCTGAATAAATAGGATTGATTTTTAGAATGCGCCGTAAATAAATGATTTTGCATCGTATGCCGGACCGTAAGTACCGAAGATAACGATAGCAACGATAAGCAGAATTATTACTATCCAACGGAAAGGAAGATTCTGTTTTGCAAGAGATTCGCGCATCTTAAGACCGCTTTCCTGTAATATATCAACTATCATAAGAATTGAAATTGCAACTACAAGAAGAACAAGGTCAGGTGTGCTGATACCGATTTCTTCCATAAGCTCACCGAAATTGAAGAAGAAGCTTGCGCTCTGATCAAGGAAGAGAGCCTTAACCATCTTGAGAGAGCCTCTGAGTCCGGGACCCTTAACAATGATACGTGAGATGAAAAGAAGTACCGTTGTACGGGCTATCTGGAACAGACGGAAGCTGAAGGCTTCAGTGTTTACCTTGAAGGTTTTTATAAGCTTCTCATATACAGGTGTAAGTGCAACACTTGCCGAAATAAGGAAAGCATTATAAAGACCGTTGGCTATATACTGCCATGTAAGTCCGTGCCATATACCGATGAGGAAGAATACCACAAAGGGTGCTGCAACGGAAGGTACAAGCTTACCTGCATATACGCCGTGCTTCTTACGCATCTTCTTACTGAGAGATGCTACAGGCTTGCAGAGCATAATGGGATAGAATACATATTCTCTCATCCATGCACCGAGTGACATATGCCATCTGCGCCAGAAGTCTGCCATTGAAATAGCAAAGAAAGGTCTTTCAAAGTTAAGGGGAAGATCAATACCGAGCATCTGTGCTGCACCTCGGGTAATATCTGTACCGCCGGAGAAGTCACAGTAAATCTGGAATGAGTAAGTTATAACGGCAAACAGGATATGAGTACCTGTATAACCGCTTGTCATTCCGAAAATTGTTGTGGGTATTACACTGATACGGTCAGCAATAATGAGCTTCTTGAAGAGACCCCATAAGATAAGCTGTGCACCGAACTTGACATTGTCATAATCGAAATCATGCTCCTTCTGAAGCTGGAGACCTGCATCACCGTAACGGTTGAGGGGTCCCTGAACGATTGAGGGGAAGAATGATACGAAAAGTGCAAACTTACCAAGGTGGGTTTCAGCCTTAAGCTTACCGCGACCTACGTCAATAAGATAACCTATTGAGTTGAATGTGTAGTAGGAAAGTCCCAGAGGTGCAATAATATTGACCAGAGGAAGTGAAGCATCCCACTTGAACATACCGAAAATATCGTTGATGTTTCCGATGAAGAAGTTAAGATACTTGAAATATGCAAGAACAGCCAGATTTACAAGAACCGTCAGCACCTGTATACGTTTGATACGGTTAGCGGCTTCTTTTTTCATAGCCATTCTCTGCTCTTTGGTTATTTCATCACCGAGAGCATTGATTTTATCCTGCTGCTTGTTGCGGATACTCTGCATCCATTTTGCAGAGAGGAAGGTGAAGATTGTTGTTGAAATAATGTAAAGAACATTCTCCACACCGCTTGAAATATAAAAGCCGTAACTGGCAACAAGAAGAACAAACCACTGATACTTTTTGGGTACCAGATAATAGACAGCTACAACTGCTGCCAGAAATACCATAAAAGTCAAAGAATTCAGAGCCATTTTAGTTTCTCTTTCCGTTTATTTTATTATTGGTTTAACTGTTTTTACCTTTTACTCTTGTACTGAATTACATTTCGTCAACAAGACGCTCAACAAGATCGTGAATAGCCTTTGCGCTGTTGAAGTTTTCGGGTTCCATATCGTCAACAGTAATTGTAATTTCGTATGCGTCACAAAGCTCGCCAACGATTGAAACGATGTCAAAGCTGTCAAGAATGCCGTCATCGATTAATTTGTCTTCGTTTTCATAATCGATATCATCGCGGATTGAGTTGAGAATTTCTAAGATTTTTTCCATTGTTTTGTACTCCTTAAATAAATATTTTTTTATTTTATTCCATCCTGCTTCACGCAGGATTAAAAACCTGTCTGTTTTCCGACCGTATCGGGTCAGATTTATCAGCCTGCATTCTTTCTGTAGGCCTGAATATTTTTTTCGTGCTGAACTATGCGTCCTCTGACACTGTCAGGACTGTATTTCTTATCAAGTCCTTCACCGTCAATAAGGAAATTCATAACCTTGAGACCATAGCAGTCACGTGAGGTGCTTACCTGGGTATCAAAGTTATCCGCACCAAGAACGGTTTTAAACTCATTGCTGTAAACAACAAGGTTTATGCCTCTGCCCGTTTCAAGCTGAGCTTCACCGTCAATGAGGATTTCAGCTGTGCTGCCGTGATTTTTACCGCCGCTGACGATTTTATAAACCTTTCCGTTAGGCAGATTGTTCCTGTATGTAAGAGATGCGGTGTTTTCGTGATCAGCTGCTCTGCGTGATTCACGGATTACCTCACCGTTGCTGATAACAGCCAGATATGATTCGTTTTCGGAAAGCTTTGCAAGCTTCTTGAGACCTATCTCCTTAAAGTAAGCACGGTCAGCCTTTGAAAGAGAGGTTGCACCGTTTTCGTTTACACTTATCATAACCATATTGTTCCCGCTTACGGCTATTTCAAGATACTCACGGAGAGTTTCTGAAGAGGTAAGATTTACTGACTGAGTTACTCTCTTTTCATATTCCTCAAGCTGATCCTTCATAAAGTCATACTTGGGATCCTCACGGACATCGGTGGCACCGTAATTGTCAACAAGGTACTTACCTAACCACTTTGAGAACTTGACAGAGCCGAAATAGTTAAGGTGGCTGCCGTCGTTGGTGTCAAAGCCATGGATAAAGTCTCCGTTGAGACTGTAGTAAGGATCAAAGTTGAAGTCAAGGAATTCCACATTATAGCTGTCGGCAAGATCCTGTACAGCATTGTGAAGGGATGAGTTCCAGTTTTCGGCTGAGGTTTTGATAAGAAGAAGATTCAGATCGTTCTCCTCACAGAACTTGACCATAAGATCAAGGTATTCAAGAGATCTTTTAAGAAGCTTTGACGGTTCTGCATCAGTGTCAAGCACGGGATTCTTCGTTTTTACATTCTTATATCTCGATTTATCTGCATACACAGACTTGATAAGGTAAAAGCCCCTCGTACCGTTATCCTCTTCGAAAGTATACTTGTCAAAGTCAGTTCTTTCAAGAGAGCTCCAACGGCTGTGGTAGGACATAAGCGGGCTCAGGAATGTAAGAGTTCTGCCGATATCCTTTTTCATATAGTTGTAAACCGCTCTTATCTTTACATCTGAAAGTCTCATATTGTCAAAGGCTCTGTGATAAAAAGATTCTTTAGTATCACTTCGTAAGGAAGATGCGTCAAGTACAACGGTTTTGAGTGATTCGGGATGAAGACGGTATGCTTCTTCAAGCCAGTAATATGAGCAGAGAAGAGGCTGCTGTGCCATACCTAAGTTGTATCCGTTTATGCCGTACTCCTTGTACATTTCCATAGGTGAAGCACTGCTGGCTACAACACTTGAGCCGAGGAAAACCGTTTCTATGGTGTTTTTCGGTTCTTCATAGAAGCCCTTGGTGGTGTAGTAGTTATTCCACTTGGGCCATGCAGGCTGAAAAAAGCTGTTGAGACACATCAGCACAACCGCAACAAGCGCTGCAAAAGTGCCTGCCCTGAGCAACTTATTTTTTTCTAATTTCACCGGACTGTTGCCTCCTATAAGTTTTTTGTCGAAATATAACCTATGGAATGATACCATACCGTACACAAAAAGTCAATATGCACTTGTCACAAAACTATGAATACACGGCGCACTTATTAAGTTATTACACCCTTGATTTTTTTCCCTTTAGTTGATATAATAAGCTGATAAAATATTATTGTATTAAGGAGAATAAAACCATGATTAAAATCTCACCGTCAATCCTTTCCTGTGACTACTCAAAAATGGGTGAAGAATTTGAAAATATGAAGCGCTGCGGTGCCGACTGGCTCCATATCGATGTTATGGACGGCCATTTTGTACCCAACATTACTTTAGGCGCTCCCCTTGTTAAGTGTCTGAGAAAATGCTCAGATTTACTTTTCGACTGTCATCTTATGATAAGCGATCCTCTTAAATATGCACCTGACTTTATTGCTGCCGGTGCTGACCTTATCTGCTTCCACGTTGAATGTGACTCCCCCGTTGAGGAAACAATCGACTACATCAGAAGTCAGGGTAAGATTGCTGCTCTTGCCGTAAAACCCGGTACAGATATTGAGGCTGTTTATCCTTATCTTGAAAAGCTCGGTATGGTACTTGTTATGACTGTTGAGCCGGGCTTCGGCGGTCAGAGCTTTATGGAGGATATGATGCCCAAAATCGTGAAGCTCCGTGAGGAATGTAAGAGAAGAAATATTGAAATGGATATTCAGGTTGACGGCGGCATCTCCCTTAAAACCGTTGAAACCGTAGCTGAAGCCGGTGCTAATGTACTCGTTGCAGGTTCAGCTATTTTCGGCAGTGAAGACCCCAAAGAGACAATTACTCTTCTGCGCGAAAAAGCTGCAAAGTATTTTTAATCTGAGGTGAACTCTATGAGTGAAAGCACAAAGCTTTCTGATTTTAAAAACCCTGTTTTCAGATATAACGCTGACATACTTGCCGTATGTCTTACTCTTTCTGCTATAGGTGTTTATCTAAACGGCATATATGCTCTGTGGCAGATACTTATCTGCGGTCTTACGGCAGTTCTGAGTGAGCTTATTTCCTTCAGGCTTGTCCTTAAGAAAAACACCGTCGGTGACCTTAGCGCCCTTACAACGGGTATGCTCATCGGTCTTATGCTTCCTGTGTCTGCACCCTTTTATGTGGGTATCTGCTCATCGCTCTTTGCTATCCTTGTAGCCAAGCTTCCCTTCGGTGATGTAAGAAACACTCCCTTCGTACCTGCGGCTGCCGGTATCTGCTTTGGCGCAATGATGTTTACCGATGCTGTTTTCACCTATCCGGAAAAAGGAGCAGATTTTGCCTTCTTCGGCAGTGAAAGCTTTTCAAAGGGTGAAACTATTTTCGATATGCTCTCCAAGGGCAATAGTATTTCACTTAATATTTTCGGAAGAACAGAGCTTCTTTCAGGCGCATACCCCGGTGCAATCGGTACAACAAGCATTCTCACTCTTGCAGGCGTATTTGTTTTTCTTTGTCTGAGACACCCTAAAAGAATGTTATCCTGCCTCGGCTGTTTTTCTGCAGTCACAATTTTTGCAGTGCTTTTTCCCAGAGTAAATTCAGGTATAATATCTTCCGTAATATCCGAGCTTTGCGCAGGCAGTCTCATTTTTACGGCAATGCTCCTTGTAACAGACCCTGTAACCTCACCCAGAAGGTCCTCAGGAGCCTTCATATACGGTGCTGTGACCGGTGCTGTGTGTATGCTTCTGAGATATTTTTCAAAGACTCCCGATCCCTCCTGCTTCAGTGTGCTTATCGTAAATGCACTCTGGCCTGTTCTTTCGGGTGAAACGGTACTCAGCAAAAAGACAGACAAAAGCAGTAAGCCTGTAATCAGAAGGGTCAGCTCAAAAGGAAATGCCTCAGTTAAAAAGGAGGCTGAAACAAAATGAAGCACGCCATCCGGAACAAAAAAGCTCCGCGTTTAAAGCTTTCTACTGCTCTTTTCAAGGGCAGCTTCGTACACAATCCCGTTCTGACGCAGATTATCGGCATATGCCCCATAGTCGGTGCAGCAACAACCTTAACCGACGGACTTGCACTTTCGGTTATGCTTACGGTTATACTTATTGTCACCGAGTCGGTTACGAGCCTTCTTCTAAGAAAGGTACCCCGATGGTTCAGAATGTGTATCTATGCCCTTATCGGTGCAGGACTCACACTTCTTTGTGACAGCTTTATTTACAGACTTACACCCGACAGCGGTGCAGGTCTTGGTATATATTTCTATCTTCTGTGCATCAACGCTCTTGCAGTTATCCGATGTGAAAAATTTGCCTGCAAGACAAGTGTTATCAACTCTGCTACCGACGGTCTTGCTGCAGGCATCGGCTTCGGCGCCGTTGCTGTAACCGTAGGTGCAATAAGAGAAATAATGAACTACGGCACAATCTTTGCTGAGGAAGGCTCTGTCCCCCGTCTCAGCCAGTCAGCTATGCCCTTTGTGGCTCTTGTTATTCTCGGCTTTCTTGCTGCGGTACACAAATGGCTGCTTATCAGATTTTATCCCGAGGAAATCAGGGATACCTTCTCAATGAACGCTGTTCACGAAAAGCCCGCAACAAAAGACCCGGGACTTTTCACCGATAAAACAAAATCAAAGCCCAAGGTTATCCGTAACTATGACCAGATACGCCCGAGATACGGTGCAGATGAAGAGAAAGGCAGGGACGAATAATGCATCAGTTCACATCAATGGTCACTGCCGCCCTTTATGCTATGCTTGTGCAGAATCTTATTTTCAGCACCGGCTACGGTATGAGCGAAAGCATAAGAATGGCTAAAAGACCGAAGCATTTTATTATGTACGGCTCTTCGGTTACTGTCTTTTCCCTTGCAGTATCGGTAATCTGCTATTTTCTTTCAAAGATTCCCGGTGTGACAGAGCTTGAGACAGGTCTGCATGTAGCTATCTATATAGTTGTGCTTATTGTCCTTTATGTTATTGCTGCTCTTTTCTGCCTTGTATTCCTGAAGGCAGACAGAAAATTTATGAATTCTCTGGGAATGTGCGCCCTTAATACTCTCATCACAGCTCTTCCTGTAATTGAATTCAAGGCGGCATATTCCGTATGGGAATCAGTAGGTACAGGTATCGGTGCAGGTCTTGCCTTCACCCTTTCAATGCTTCTTATCAATGCAGGAATGAAGCATATAGCAGGAAACAGATTTATCCCCGAAGTGTTCAGAGGCACACCTGCCCTGTTCATATATATTTCCCTTATAGCTCTCTCACTGAGCTGTATTTCGGGACAGTCTTTATTTGTATAAGTTGGCAAATATAATCCGAAATAGCCTGAAAGTGATATTTTAAAAGGCTTTTCGGCGTATCTCCCTCGAAAGGCGTCAGCCTTTCATCGTTCTCAGCCACCAAAAATCCAATCACCTTAAACGGAGAATAAACAATGTCAAAGAAAAAGACAGAAAAGAAAAAATCCCCCTATGCCATTGACGGCAAGGTAAGAATACGGGACAGCTACTATACCTTTTCGCGGGAATATCCCTCGAGAATACTTCCCATTGAAGGTAAGAAAAGAAGAACAAAAAAACAGCGGGTGCTGAGAAAATGCCTTATCTCCTTTGCTTTTCTCTTTCTTATTTGCTTTTCATATTTTACGGTAAATGTGCTTCTTGATATATCCTACAGGGATATTGACAAAATCAGCTCTTCCGTCAGTGAAAAGGAAGATGGCACCGACAGTGCTGTTTCTCTTTTTGAAGAAGGAAATCTCAAGGCACTTTATATGCCTCACGAAAAGCTGGGTGACACGGAGTATATCAGAAATCTGATAAAGCAGATAAAAATCAGAAACTGCAACAGTGTTGTCATCGATTTCAAAACGGAGGAAGGAAAGCTTTCCTACACCTCTCTCAACGAATACGCCATAAAGGCAAAGTCCGCTCTTTATGACAACAACACTGTAAGACAGGCCATTGACCTTTTCAGAGCTGAACAAATATATATTGTTGCCCGTATTTTCTGCTTCAGGGACCCTCTCGCTTCATCAGCGAATCCCGACCTTGCAGTAAAATATATGAATACGGATATCAACTGGCTTGACTCTTCAGACGGAACGGGCGGTACAACCTGGCTCAATCCGGTTTCGAGAAAGGCGAGAAATTACATCAGTGATATTATTTCTGAGGTTACGGACTTCAGGGTTGACGGAATTATTCTTGAAGCACTTCAGTTCCCCTCAGGCGAAAACACATCGGGTGCAACCTATCCCGGTGAAAGCAGTGCCACCGACAGAAACAAGGTTCTCAAAGACTTCCTCAACAGAGTTAAATCCCGTCTTGGTGAAGGCAGCTTCATTCTCGTCTCCCATTCGGTTACGGATGTGCTTGAGGGCAATAAAAATATTTATTTCGGTGATATGCTTTCTTCTGCTGCCGACGGCTTTACCGTTGACACTCTCACAAGAGACGAAAAATATATCATTGACCGTAAAACCGACTTTGTAACTATATTCTCCCTTTTCTCTGAGATTAAAGAGAAGGCAGGAGAAAAAGAAACGGTTTACACTATAGATATGAGTGAATACTCATCCTCTTATTTAAGAAAAATGCAGAAAGCCGGCTACAGAAACTTTATTCTCTTCAGTGCTGACGGAGAATACTGATAACACCTATATCTCTTAAGGAGTTTTTATTATGACTGAAACAAAAACCGCATTTATTGCAATTGTAGGAAGACCTAATGTTGGCAAATCTTCTATCCTTAACCGTATGTTAGGTCAGAAAATTGCCATTGTTTCCGACAAGCCCCAGACCACAAGAACAAGAATAATGGGTGTTCTTACAAAGAATGAAACCCAGCTTGTTTTCACTGATACTCCCGGCTTTCACCGTCCCAAGACCAAGCTTGGTGAAAAAATGGTAAAAGCTGTCGGTGACAGTATTTCAGGTGTTGATGCCTGTCTCTTCGTGGTTGAATGTACGGAAGATATAAAAGAAAGTGAGCAGGAGCTTCTTGAAAGATTCAGAAGAGAGAAGATACCCGTTGTGCTTGCTATAAATAAGATTGACACTCTTGAGGACAAAAGCGTGCTTATGCCTAAAATCCTTTCAATGACCAAGGAGTACAATTTTGAGGCTATCGTACCCGTAAGTGCAGCTAAAAACGACGGTATTAGTGAGCTTGAGGAAGAGCTTACAAAGCTTGCCTTCCCCTCAGAGCATTTCTTTCCCGAGGATACTCTTACCGACCAGCCCGAAAGAGTTATTGCCTCAGAAATAATACGTGAAAAAATGCTCCGCCTTTTAGATAAGGAAATTCCCCACGGTGTAGCTGTCTCTATTGAAAAAATGAGAGAGAGAAGTGACACGGACCTTATGGATGTTGAAGCCATAATCTACTGTGAAAAGGAAAGCCACAAGGGAATAATTATCGGGAAAAAAGGTGCAACCCTCAAACGCATTTCCACCTACGCACGTCAGGATATGGAAAAATTCTTCGGCATCAGAATAAATCTTCAGTGCTGGGTAAAGGTCAAAGAGGACTGGAGAAACCGTGAGGGTCTTATCCATAATTTCGGTTTGGATTAAATTGTAAAGTCACATAGCATATTCCGCATTTTTTGCCCTTATTTGCAAATGATATGAGTATCATTTACAGTGAGGTGTTAATTATGACAAAGAAAGAGCTATGGAATATTTTTATGAAAACAGGCAAGGTCTCCGATTATCTGAAATACAAGAACGCTCCCGAGGAAAGAGCTTTTAATATTGACGATATGGATATGGAGGCAGCTGAGGAGTTTTATCTCAACAACCCCCACGCAGAGGAGTTTTACAATGACGATTTTGACGGATGGTATAATAATTAACGAAAAGCCCCTTAAGGATAAGGATAAAATTATTACTGTCCTTACAAGAGAAAGAGGAGTGATTTCTGTCTTTGCCAACGGCGCGAAGGTAGGCAAGCACTCTTCGGCTACAAGTCTTCTTGCATATTCGGATTTTTCTTTTGCCGGCACAAAAAGCGGAAGCTATGTCCTTAAGGATGCTGTGCCGAAGCAGATTTTCTTCAGACTGCGTGAGGATCTTACCACCCTTTCTCTGGCTCAGTATTTTGCTGAGCTTACATATGAGCTGGCTCCCCGTGAGGACAGAGCCGACGGTGAGCTTTCACTTATTCTTAATGCCCTTCATCTTCTCTGTGAAGGGAAAAAGGATAAAAGCCTTATAAAAGCCGTTACGGAGCTCCGTCTTCTTACCCTTTCGGGATATATGCCTGCTGTGGAATGTTGCAGCAGCTGCGGAAAAGACCTTGACGAAAACACCTTCTTCAATTGCAGCTCAGGTGAGTTTTTCTGTAAGGACTGCAAAAAGGAAAAGAGGCTTTCTGCTGTTTCCCCCGGTGTTCTTTCGGCTGTAAGATATATCTGTCTTGCCCCGCCGGGAAAGATTTTCAGCTTCTCTCTTCCCGAGGACGCTTTGTTTTCTCTTGCTGCTCTCTCTGAGCGTTATCTGAAAAATGTTACTCTCAAGAAGTTCAAAACTCTTGAATTCTATAAAAAAATGATATAAGGAAAAGGTGATTTTATGAACAAGCATCATATTTCACTTGAACTGAATAAAGTCCTTGACCTTCTCACAGAATACACTGCCGGTGAGGACGCAAGATACCTTGCACAGAATCTGAAGCCCGAAACCAGCCTTGATCTTGCAAGGGTGCTTTTAGGTCAGACAGAGGACGCACACGGTCTTATGGCTAAGTTCGGTGCCCCCTCCTTCGGCTCTCTTAAGAATGTCAATAATGCTCTGAGCCGTGCAAATGCAGGCAGTGTTCTGAGTATGCGTGAGCTTTTAGATATTGCCGAGGTTTTAAGGACTATCCGTTCCCTCAGTGACTGGAGAAGTAAAAATGCAGGAATTACCACAAGAATAGATTCCCTTTTTTACGCAATGACTCCCAACAAGTTTCTTGAGGACAGAATCACAACAGCTATTATCAGTGAAGAGGAAATGAGCGACAATGCATCACCTGCCCTTTACGATATAAGAAGAAAAATACGTGTGGCATCCTCAAAGGTAAGAGATCAGCTTGACAAGCTCACCCGTTCTCAGCACTATCAGAAATATCTGCGTGATTCTATTGTTACTATGAGAAACGGCAGATATGTTGTTCCCGTAAAAATTGAGCACCGTAACGAAATCAGCGGTCTTGTTCACGATACATCATCAAGCGGTGCAACGGTCTTTATTGAGCCTGCAGGCGTTGTTGAAGCCAATAACGAAATCAAGGTTCTTCAGGGCAAGGAAAGAGAAGAAATCGACCGTATTCTTTATGAGCTTTCTATGGAAGCCGGAGGATTTTATGAAGGTATAAAGGCCTCCTATGAATGTGCTGTTGAGCTTAATCTGATTTTTGCAAAGGCCAAGCTTGCCTATGCTATGAAGGCTACGGTGCCCATTCTCAACGATGAGGGTATTATCAATCTCCGTCAGGCAAGACATCCGCTTATTGATGCGAAAAAGGTTGTGCCTACTGATATTATGCTCGGAAAGGACTTTGATACTCTTGTTATTACCGGTCCCAATACGGGCGGTAAAACCGTATCAATCAAAACTGTAGGTCTGATGAGTCTTATGGCTATGTGCGGTCTTATGCTTCCCGTAAATGATCGCAGTGAGGTTTCGGTTTTCGATAATATTCTTGCAGATATCGGTGATGAGCAGAGTATTGAGCAGTCTCTCTCCACCTTCTCGTCACACATCGTAAACATTATAAACATAATCAGAATTGCCGACGAAAGAAGTCTTGTGCTTATCGATGAATTAGGCGCTGGTACAGATCCCATTGAAGGTGCGGCACTTGCAATCTCCATACTTGAAAGACTCCACGAAAAGGGTGCTAAGATTGCCGCCACCACCCACTACGCCGAGCTGAAGGCCTATGCTCTGCAGACACCGAGAATCGAAAACGGTTCCTGTGAATTTGACGTATCATCCCTTAAGCCTACATACCGTCTTTTAATCGGCACGCCCGGACGCTCCAATGCTTTTGCTATCTCCCACCGTCTCGGTATGGAGAGCAGTATAATAGACAGAGCAAAGAGTCTTGTTTCAAAGGAAAGCACTCAGTTTGAAAATGTAATTGAGGAGCTTGAAAAATCCCGTCAGGATTTCGAAGAGCAGGCAAGGGCTGCTCAGGACCTTAAGGAAGAGGCACAGAAAGAAAAAGCCGAGGCTCAGAAATATAAGGACAGCATTGAAGAAATGCGCCGTAAGGAGCTTGAAAAAGCTCAGAGTCAGGCTCTTAAGATTGTTGAGCAGGCAAAGCGCAGTGCATATGCTCTGACAGCAGAGCTTGAAAAGCTGAAAAAAGAAAGTGACAAAGCTCAGGACAAAGCCGAAATGCTCCGCAGAGCAAAGCAGCTTATGAAGAAAGGTCTTGCCGACTTTGATGATATTACCAATCCTGTTGTTGCTGCAGTAGTGGAAGATGAAAACTATGTTCTACCCCGTCCTCTTAAAATCGGTGACGAGGTCTTTCTTGTGGATATGGGCAAGGCAGCTACCGTTACTGCTCTTGAGGACAGAAAGGGTAATATCGAGGTACTTGCAGGTATTATGAAAATGCGCACACCTGTTTCAAATGTGCGTCTTAACGAGCACAAAAAATCCACTGTGCAGAAAAACCGTACTGTACCCAACAAAACCGAAAGAGTATTCTCTCCCGGCAGTGAAGCTCAGACAAGATGCGATCTGAGAGGAAAGAATGTCGAAGAAGGTATCCTTGAGCTTGAAAGATACATTGACCAGGCATTAAGACTCGGTCTTGGTGAAATCACCGTTATTCACGGCAAGGGTACAGGCGCTCTGAGAAAAGGAATTCAGGAATATCTGAGAACATGCAGATATGTAAAGAGCTTCCGTCTGGGTGTTTACGGTGAAGGCGAAAACGGTGTGACGATTGTGTCTCTCAAATAATTACACAAATAATAAAGCTTATACACAGAAAGGGCTGTTGCACTTATGTAACAGCCCTCTCTTTTATTTAAATTGCACCGATAACCTGCCGATCTACATAAAAAAAGTCTGCTGTCAGAAACAGCAGACTTAATTTTTTTACTTAACTTCAATTATGCAAGCTCAGCAAAGTACTTGATTGTACGAACCATCTGGCTTGTGTATGAGTTTTCGTTGTCATACCAGGAAACAACCTGTACCTGATAGAGACCGTCTTCGATCTTTGTAACCATTGTCTGAGTTGCATCGAAGAGTGAACCGTATCTGATACCAACGATATCTGATGAAACGAGTTCTTCTTCTGTGTAACCGAAGGATTCAGAAGCAGCAGCCTTCATAGCAGCGTTGATGCCTTCCTTAGTTACGTCGTCACCCTTAACTACAGCAACAAGGTTTGTTGTTGAGTCTGTGGGAGTGGGAACTCTCTGAGCAGAACCGATAAGCTTGCCGTTGAGTTCGGGAATTACAAGGCCGATAGCCTTAGCAGCACCTGTTGAGTTGGGAACGATGTTTGCAGCAGCTGCACGAGCTCTTCTGAGGTCGCCCTTTCTGTGAGGACCGTCAAGAACCATCTGATCACCT
>JAZRQQ010000119.1:0-7338 GCA_045649935.1 Acutalibacteraceae bacterium
TTGCACCGCATACCTTACAGGTCTTTGCCTTGGTGCAGGTTGCAGCATTGTAGCTGTGAGTGATTGTTCTTGTTGCAGAGCATCTGTTACAGGTTGTATCACACGCATTGGCATATCTGTGACCAAGCTTGCTGCCGCTTGTTGCACCGCATACCTTGCAGGTCTTTGCCTTGGTGCAGGTTGCAGCATTGTAGCTGTGACCTGCGAGTGAGCCGTATTCTTTACCGCAGACTGTACACTTTGCTTTTGCCTTACAGGTTGCTGTTCCGCCGGTGTGGGTGCATTCGTAAAGTGCTTCTATTTCTGCACCGCCATAATAAAATGTAAATTCAGTTTTTTTGCTTGTGGGGTCAGCCGCCTCACAGCCTACTGTTCTCCAACCGACGAATTTCTTATATGCCATTTCGGTTGCAGTAAGAGTGATTTTATCGCCTGCCTTGAAATTAACTGCAGGAGGATTATCAACGTTCTTTATAGTAGCTGTTATGGGCTTTGAAAATTCAACATACTTGTAGCTTGCCGCGTTTGCAATATCAAAATCAGTAAGTGATGTTCCGTCAGCAGATGCACCTGCTTTTTTGGTTGTGCCTGCAGACTTATCGTAAAATTCTGTACAGCACCATGCCTTTGTGCTTGTACCGTTTGCCTTAAGCTTCAGCTGTCCGCCGTAATAATCGAAGAAGTATCTGATTTCACCAAGACAGTATTCACTGTCCGATTCACAGCTTAAGTAGCCGTCATTCATTATAAATCTGTATGCATATACATTTCCTGCCGAACCGGTTCCGTTTTTGGGAATCTCAGCCTTAAGATTTATTATGCCGCCGTTTATTGTTAAAATGTCATTTGCGTATACAGATGTTCCGTATGTGCTTACAGCTACACAGTTTATTATACCGCTGTTAATTGTAATTACATTTCCGTAGATAACAGATGCTTCCGACTTCAGATTAAATACGCCGTCATTAATTTCAACAGTATGAGCGCTAACTGCATTGTAACAGGATTCTATATCGTATGTACCGCCGTTAAAAAACACTTTCTGATTACTGCAGTAAATACCGTAGTCGTAAACAGACTTAATGCTTACATCACAGTTATTAAAGGTACAGCCATATCCGTATATACCCTCTGAATTGCTTTCAAGATTTATTGCAGATGCTTCAAACAAAGCCTCGTCACAATCAATACAAGCGTATTTATCGCTGTAAAAATTGAGTGTACAGTTTTTTACCGCAAGATCGCCCGTACTAAAGGAACGGTTAATACTGTTAACCGTAATTGTACCACCGTTTACGGTAAGCTTTCCTTCATCTGTATAAATACCGTATTTGCTGATTCCCATAAGTTCAAGAGAAGCGTCATTCTCAGCTGTAATGTTTATATTACCGCCATATATTCCGCTACCCGTTTCTTTAACATAAGCAATGCTTGTATTATAAATACCGCTGACATTTTCACCGACGCCCGTAAGTACATTATTGCCCTTGAGAATTATATCACAGCTGCCGGGAATTAAAATGATTGCCTTGTCGGGTTCGTGCTGGTATAAGCTCATACCGCCTGAAGTGCAGGTAAAGTTATCAAGGGTAAGAACACGGTTATTAAAATAGGCATAACCGCCCGATGCAGGCTTTTCCTTTGTTGCTGCAGCCGCGCCTGAAGGAAGATAATATCCGTCCTTCAGTTCAACGCCGTCTATAAAAACACCGCACGGCTCATATACGGCTTCTGCGCTGACATCATAAGCAGGCATTTTAAAGCTGAATGAATGCTTCAGAGGGTCAAAATCTGCGTAATTACTTACCTTATCAAGATTTACCGTGTTTTTCCAGCGGACAAATTTTTTGTAATCAGAATAAGGAAACGCATACAAACCGGTGCTATCACCTTCATCATTTTTTTCAGATTTATCATAATCGGGTAAATAATTCTTGATAGTTAAGCTATAGCCCTCTTCTTCGTTGAATACATCATCACCGGTTACATCATTATCATAAATATAAAGGAGATATGTACCGTCACCGTTTGAAAGGCATTTAGCATCGTAAGAATTATATCCTGATACACCACGGAAATTCAGATAAGCTTTAGATGTATCAACAATTACGCCTTCCTTGAAACTTACTGTAAACTCCTTAAGATAATAGTAGCCGTCCTGTGCTGCTTCATCAGCGGCACATTCCGTAAAATCAGTAAGCTCAGAGGATTTTTTGATGCTCTTTTTCCATGCACCCGGAGTAAAATCCTTAATAAGAGAATTGTAACAGAAAAATTCATCAAGGGTGATTTCAATTTCAGAAAGCTTCACACCGGGGGTAACGAATTTGTTACCGATTAAGCCGTAATGGTATTCTTTAAAGGTATTATGAACAAGCTCTGCATATTTATAAGTCAGTATATCCGACTTATTAAAAGCCGCCGCACCGCTGCCGTTTTTATTAACGCCGGCAACACCGTTCAGATTTTCAAGCCCGGTTATATTGCTGTATTCACAGTCAACTATATACTGACCTGCCTTAAGACACACATAACCGCCTTTGAAATTGATTTCAGCTGTTGACAATCTGCCTTCAAGAGCTATTCTTGATACTTCAATATTAACCGATGAATATGATGTAAAATCAATTTTGCTGCTTGATGTTATACCGTAACGCATAGCGGAAATATTTATATATGCATTTGAGCCAAAATCGATATCACCGTTACACATTATTCCGTAAGAATTTTCGACAGTAGCACCGGAAATACTGACTGCAGCATAAAACACATTAAGCTTACTGCCTTCAATAGGCATATATATACCTGTTTTCACACTGCCGCTTATGTCAAGAGAGGATCCAGAATAAGAAGTATCTCTTATTGTAAGAGAGCCTGAAGAAAAAATACCGTTACAGTATGTATCTCCCGTAATATTGATACTGTTTTCTCCGTTGACATAAATTGCACTTTTACCGTTAAGATGAATTGCGGCCGTTATATTGCTGCCGCTATGATTTACGGTATAGCCCGGGCCTGTATAATCGAAATCATACATATCTACAGTGCCGCCCGAAAATGCAATATAATCCCCCGACGGCTTTTCATAAACGGGAGTTGTACTGCCTTCAGCCAGATATTCACCGGGACGCAGCTTAACTGAGCCTACATACATTTCTGTTGCATTGGCTTCTGCCGCTGATGAATAAAAGCTGAAAAGAGAAGCAGTGCCTGTAAGCATAAGAAGGCACATAAAGATACTTAAAACACGTTTGAAAATATTCATTTTACTTCCTCCTTTAAGAAATAATGCTTTTAATTTTTTGCCATAATGTTTTTTCAGCCTTACCTTCTGTTCTGGCACAAACAGAAGGTAGCTCTGTTTCTTCATTAAGGGTGATGCTGTTCATAATCTCCACCAGTATAGGCTCTACCTCACTCTCAGACCAGGTATAGCCCTCCTTCCCCCTCATCTGACCGGGAAGAAAATAGGTTTTACCCTCGGAATCGTGATACTCAAAATGAAAGAAGACAAAATTCGAAATATCCCTTATCCTCAGCTGATGTATGTAACCTCTCGCGTTTTTATACTCAGATTCACTACAAGGTCTTTTTTCACCGTTACGGATATCAAGACAAGTCATATCCTCCTCAAAAGAAAGAGTGAAATGCTTTTCCTCACTTTCGATAAGGAGCACCCTCTTCCCCGTCGGTCCGTCAAAGTTATAACGAAAGCCGTTAAAGGGTAAAATAGTGAATCTGTCAAAGAGTTTACGGCCTTTCACTGCCTCCAAAATACATCACCACCTTTAAAGATAATCTTTAACATTTTAATTATATATTTTTCAGTAGTGCAAAGTCACCCTACAAATGTAGGGTCTTTAAATAAAAAAAGAGCACCCTGTTTTTGTGCAGGGTGCATAAATGACAATATATCGGAACCTCTCAACTGCAATAGTTCCCCCTTACCCTTTCAGGAAAGGATTAATATTCTTCATTTATCTTTTCAAAATGGAAGGTCTTACCGTCGGTACCGAAAAGGAATGAATTACCGCTGATATGCTCCAGGAACATTTCGTTGGTGTCGGTACAGCTCCAGCTGAAAATGCCGTTAAACTCATATTTTTCATCACTGTCTGCTTCGTTTCCGTCAAAGCTGTCAGGACCGCCGTACATAATAAGGTTGATTTTGTCATCGTCCTCCTTATACCATGAGCCCTCAAAGGATTCATAAACCTCACTGTTACCGAGACCGTAAACATAAGTGGCTTCACCGTTTTCCTTAAGCTCCACAGAAAGAGAAAGAAGCTCATCCTTAAGCTTGTATTCGCCCCACCAGGAACCGATAAAATTAGGCATATCCTCTTCCCCTGCTATGTGACCGCCGAAATGACCGCCAAGAAGCTCATAGGGCGAGAAATCCCATATCTGCTGACCCTTGCTAAGGTAACCGTTTTCCAGACTCATTGAGGGAAGATATTCGGTGATGATTCCCTTTTCGTCAGTGATTACAAGCTGAAGGTTAGGCATAATATCGCTGACATTACCTCTGAGAAAAAGAATTTCTCCGTCACTTACGGCTACTCTTTTCTTCCCATAGCCGATACCGTTTTCGTTAAAGGCATATTCGTTTACAGTAACCTCAGCACCCTCGGCAGGTATTACGGCATAAAGCTCACTGCCCTCGAGAGAATGGAAATTCTTCCGTCTGAATTCATCGAGGAAGGGGTGCTTTTTATAAACACCCTTATACTGCAGATCTTCGATAATAACACCGATGTCCTCACTGTAATAGCCGAGATACGCCACACCGCATACATATTTTTCATCTTTCATCAGCTTGCGGAATTCTCCGAGAGCTTTTTCACTCTTTGACTGTGTTACAGGCTCTGTGGTTGTTGTTTCTGTGGTACTTGCCTCGGTTGTGGTGGCTTCAGTAGTTGTAGCTTCCGTAGTTATAGCTTCCGTAGTTGTAGCTTCCGTAGTTGTTACTTCGGTGGTGATTGCCTCTGCCACAGTTGTTTTCTCAGTCGTAGTTTCGGGAACAAGTGTAGGCTCATTATCCTCCCCTCCACCGCAGGAGACAAGAATGAAAAGGCAGAGAATAATAGATAATATTACTGTTATTTTCTTCATTTTAATCTTCCTTTCACGCCCACGGATTTTCACTTTCAGGCTTTCTTATATCTGCTAAAATATATTGCTCCCAGAGATACCATTTACCGTCCTTGGCAAGTCGTAACTGAATGCTTCGGGGACTGTCAGCACCTCCTGAGGTAATGTAGAGAGTTGCATATCCTTCATTCTGATATGAATAAGGATTTTCACTTACTGCTATAGTATAAGGTTTTGCAGGTTGATAATCATTCTGCGGTGTTGCACCCTCAAAATAGGAACGGGGTACATAATCCTTACCTCTGAAACGGTCCGCAATAAACTGCTTATCCATAACAGACAAGGGACGCGGTCCTCTTAAAAGGTCGATCATCTGCAGGGAAAGCTCCTTATTTTTCGGATAAGCACAGAAGGCAAGAACTGTAAGAGCCGCAGTACCGAAGGGTGAGCTTTGTTCAGCCTCGGCGAGAGCCTTAAAGTCATCAAGGCTTTCCGGAATGCTGTTAAAGATTATTCTTTCCATATCATTTCTCCTAAAAGTTAAACGGTGCAGTTACACACCGTTTAACACAAATTTTAGAAATTACGGCTTCCGCCGCCGTGAGTACGGCCTGAGGAGCTTGTGTGAGTGGAGCTTCCGGAGCTTCCGTCCGAGGACTCACTGGCTCTCTTTACCTTGCTTACATTTCTGTAGATAAAGTTATCTGACTGATAGGTAAGCTGAACATTACCCACATAGCTTGCAGCATCAACCTGCTGTCTTACAGTCTTAAGCTTTGAAGCCTGAATTTTCACGATAAGGAATGCAAGTGCAAAGCCGATAAGAATACTTAAGGGAATGTAATAAACAGGTGTACTCGGATCTATGGCACTGTCAGCTTCAGTTACAAAATACTCAAATGCCTGTGCATAATTTCCGTTTGTAAGAGCAGGTATCATCATTTCAAAGATGACATCTCTTTCAAGGTCGGTGATGTATTCAATAGCTGTGCCGTGAGTGGTAAGAGTGATGTTTCTTGTTCCGTCCTCTTTGCCTGTATTAAAGACAATCATCAGACCGTCATCGTTTTCGCCGTAGCCGTAGCCGTTGTAATCATAGAAATCATCGGCAAAAGCCTGACCGTCCTTGCCCTCATAGGTATCAACTGTGAGAATAGCAACCTCAAGCTCGTATTTTCCGCCAAGCTCTTCAAGCTTTGCAGTAAAGTCTGCTTCCTCGGCATCGGTAAGCACATCGGCATTATCCACAACTAAAGGAAGAGTTCTGTCTATAGGAACGAATTCTGTTGTGGGCTCTGTAGTAGCTACAGGTGCAGTTACATTGTTTGTTTTCAGAATGCTTTCGACTGCATTGTAATAGCCGATAGCACCATCATAATAGGTTTCGGTGTAAGCAAAAGCATTCCAGAGTGTGCCATCCTGAACGTCCGTAGGAAAAAGCTCTTCAGCCTTACCTGCACAGTAGAAGGCATATTTATTGTCACCGTAGTTATAAGTAAGGGCGATACCGTCTTCCTTTGCAGCATTGGTGGTATAAAGGCTTTCACAGTAAGCGTAGGTTCCCTCGTCGCCAACTCCGTCGGTAACGCAGAGAAGCACACTGAAGCCGTAGGTGTCTTCGATATTCTGTGCCACTGCTTCAAGTGAAGAAATCTGGCCTATCATATTGGTATTATCGAAAACATGTGTTCCTGCCGCAGAAGCGGGAATTATCATTGTAAGGCAAAGAACAACTGCTGTCAAAAGAGCAAATACTTTATTTTTCATTTTTCTTTACCTCCCTTACATACTTCCGATTGCCCAGAGAATGGCATAGGCAGCTGCTGTCAGAGGCACTGTAAGACCTGCAACCTTTTTCCAGAAGGCACCCTTATCGAGAGGAAGGTCACCGACAAATTTGCCTGTCTGTCCGTTCATGGCAAAGGTGTATTTTTTGCCGTTCCAGGTGGTGTTAAGAATCCACACGGGATAAAGCGCATAGGAATAGGAGCCGTTTGCGATATTAACCTGCGAGCTTTCAGGCATTACAACATCATAGCCGAAAACCCTATCATGAAGTGCAGAAACGACGCTGTTTTTTACTCTTTCGTTTGCTCTCGGTACACAAGCATCAAGGTCCACATCATACTTATCGGCAAGAAAGCCTGCCATATAAGCTGTACTGAAAGGCTTTGCCTCATTAATATGGAATGGCTCTATGGACTCCATAAGTGTATCATCCATTTTTGATGAGCCGTCAACGGG
>JAZRQQ010000120.1:0-24648 GCA_045649935.1 Acutalibacteraceae bacterium
TGCCGCTATTTTTTTATTATGATGAAACAGGACTCGAAGTAGGAGCGGTAGTGAATGACAGTCCGGTGGACTGTCAGAGCCGCGAATGACCGAAGCGCGCAGTTCGCGCAAGAGTCGAGTCCCTTACAGCACGCCATGAAAAAAGCACTTCTTCGGAAGTGCTTTTTTCAATGAAATAAATCCCTTTCGGGATTTGTGAAATATGCTATCGCATATGAAATAGCTTACGCTATGAAATACACTGCGGTGTATAAGGGATTTATTTTATTTCACATTTTGCTATAAAGCAAAATATTTCATAATCTCCAAAGATTATTTCATATTGCGTAGCAATATTTCATTAAAGATGCTATAATGCTCACTGAGGTGATTATAATGAAAGAAAACAAGCTTGTAGATTTATCTATGGACTTTTCTGTAAAAATCATTAAGTTGTGCGAAACAATAAAATATCACCGTTCGCTGGTCAATCAATTAGAACGCGCTGCAACATCAATCGGCGCTAATATCCACGAAGCAAACTACGCTCACGGAAAGCCGGATTTTATTGCAAAATTACAAATTGCTCTGAAAGAATGTTACGAAACTGAATACTGGATTGAGCTCTTTGTAAAATCTGATATTATCAACAGAGATATTGCTGTCAGCTTATATAATCAGTGCGGTACAATCCGTCGCATCCTTATTTCATCCATAAATACTGCAAAAGCAAATCAGAACAAATAAAAAGTAAAAGCAGTTATGCCGTCAATATTCAACAAAACAAACTAATCCCCGTCCGGTTACAGACGGGGATCATTTTCTGGAGCTGGAAACGTGACTCGAACACGCGACCTGCGCATTACGAATACTAATTTCTATGAATTCGCGTTGTTTCATAAAGTGTCATTTTCTCCCGTCATATCTATATTTTCGGCACTTTTATCTTTCACGAGCTTTCACCAAATGTAAACGCCAAAACACCGAAACAAACGCCAAATAAACGCCAAGAAAAATTGTGCAAAATTGTGAAAAATTTGGAATTTTTTGCAAAGGTAAAAATGCCTCTTCCCCTTATGCCGTCTAAGTTTATCGTTATTTTTATCTCTCAGAATGTAAAAAAGTTTTTTTAACAGCATTTTTGCTCTCTTTCGTTTCTTATTGCAACCACCTCAACAGAAGAAAGACCGCTGTTTTTGAAGCACCCTGCAGAATACTTATAACTCACAGAATCATCATAGTGTTCTTCTTTCATTATCGCCTTGCGTAGCCGCCAATCTCTTCTTAAATCTCTTACCGCATTAGTTCTGAGTGTATATACATAATTCACAGATACATTCAAATCTTTCGCTGTATCAGAAAATGATTTATTCTCAAAATAAAAATCCGTTATTGCTTTCTTTTTCTGAGGGCTTAATTTATCAACAGCTTTGTAAAGGCAACTCTGATAATACTCTTGTTCTTTATCTTCAGCTATATTACCCTCAATATCTTCATCTGATGGTATTGTTTCTTCCATAGACAGCCCATCTGCATCTTTTATAGGCTCGTCAAATGATACCATCTTCATCCCTATAATTGCTATCTTTAAGTTTTCTAAGGTTGTTTGTGATATATTCAATGCCCTCATATATTCGCTTTCATCAGGCTTTCTGCCATGTTTTTGAAAGTAATCTTGTTTGAATTGATAATATCTTCTGATTAACTCTTTGAACTCTGAGGGCATCTTTACAGGTACAGAAGAGCTGAAAGAATAAGCAGAGAGCCTCCATTTAAGTATTTTGCCGAAATAGGTTATGAATTTGACGTTTATATCCGTCTTGTAATTTTGTACAGCTTCATCAATAGCAATATAAGCCTCTTGCATTAAATCGTCTATTTCTGCAGTGTTTGAGTATTGAAGAGCAGTTTTGTATATAAAACCTCTGTTTTGATTGTACAGTTGAGCCATATACTTGCTTTTATCCACCGGGCAACTTTTTATTTTTGTAATAAGCTCTTCATTAGTCATATTTCATCACCTCATACCCCCATTTTAAAGCCTAAATCTCACAAAGTAAATATCAAAGTCCAAAAATACGGACACCAAAAGACCGCTAACCTCACAAAAAAAGGAAAGCGGTCTGTTTTTTTATACTGTTTGTTTTCTGCCAAGAGTTAAAATATCTGCTATTGCTTCAGCTGCAGCTTCATCAGCCGACTTTATAGCGTGGGCATATATTTTTGTGGTTGTGCTTGCATTGGTATGGCCGAGGCGGTGAGCAACCGTTGTAAGTGGAGTACCTGCGGCAATCTGCAGAGTGGCGTTTGTGTGTCTTAATCCGTGTATGCTTATGCCCTCAATATTATGCTTCTGTTTAAATCTTCTGAATTTGCTTGTTAATGATGAGGGATTCAACGGCTCACCGTTCCAAGAGGTAAAGAGCCTGTTTGAATTTATCCACTTATCACCGAGCCTAAGCCTTTGTCCTGCTTGCCAGGTTCTCTGCTCTTTCAGTAAGTCAATAACTGCATCTGATATTTTAAATGCTCTTTGCGAGCCTGCCGTTTTGGTTTCATCTTCGAAAACGCCCATTTCAGGCAGATATAAGGAATTACGGCGCACGTGTATGATTTTATTTTCAAGGTCTATATCAGACCATTCCAAGCCTAACAGTTCACCACGTCTTAAGCCTGTAAACATTAACAGTTCTATCATTACCCGGAACTGTACGCCCTCATCCTGCAGACAATCAATTAAATTCTTTGCCTGCTCTTCATCAAGATACTTCGGCTCAGGCTTGCCGACTTTGGGCGGCTTTACTCTGTCGCAGGGATTAGAAAATATAATCTGCCATTGTACGGCCGTAGTCAGCATTGATGAAATGACATTGTGATAATAATGCACTGTTGATGAAGCTAATGTCTTGCCCTCATCGACAATAGCAAACACATTCTCTATCGGCTCACACAAAGCACTACATATTGCGAGAGCTGTTTTTTCTGTTACATTCTGACCGTTTACAGCTGCAGATACTGTTCTTTCACCTATTCCGCCACATTCGGCAATACTGCTGAATGTAAGTTTTTTACGCTTTATGAGGGCACGCAGGTCACAACAGGCTTTATACTTCATATCCTCTCTGATACCCTTTTCAGCAAGGTTCTTATAAAAAGAGAGAAGGTGCTGAGGCTGTATTCTTTCGAGCTTCATATGTCCTATTGCGGCGTTTATTCTCGGCATCATTGATTTATACCGCTTGTATGTGGTTGCCCTCAGATGCTCTTTTGCATAATCGTTAAACCATTGTTCGGCAAAATCAGCAAACTTAATAGATCCGTCAAGATAAGTACCGTTTCTCACCCTTTCTTCAAAGAGTACCGCTTGCCTTTTTACCTCTTTTTCTGCCTGTTTCAAAGTCATTGATGAGGGCGGCTTCCAGGTCATATATCGGCGTATCTGTTTACCGTTTATATCATAACCGGCTGAAACGGTTATTTTATACGTGTCATTCCGCTTCGTTATCGTTGGCATTTGAATCACCTGCAATATTTACAAGATTTAAAAAACTCATCTTAACTTTTTCCTTTAAAGGATATAATTCTTCTTTTTCTTTGTCCGTTAAGTTAAAGTGTATGGTAGGATAGTCCGCTTTAAGACCATCTTTCGCCATAAGTTCACTTTTAAAGGAATCATAATCAAATATGAACTTTAATTTTTCTTCAGCTTTATCCCAATTTTTATAAACAGTCTCTGTGAAATTATCAATAATCATTTTTAAGTTTTCGGTTGCTTCGAAATATTGCAATCTAAAAGTTGGATATTTTTCAATTCTTGCGATGGTCTCCATTGGAGATATATCGTTAAGCAATGCTTCATCAAATTTATTATAGATAGCTGTTGTGCGTTGTTCCATTTCATCGATATAACTCAAAATGAAACAAACGGCATCAAAAAAACTATCTGAACTTAGAAAGTAATTAACAACTGATAGCTTTTTTAAAATCCACTCTCTTCTTTCATAAAACATTTCTTCTGTTATAAAAAAATCATCAAATTCACAATCTTCTGCTTTTTCACTCAAAGGTTCTGCTATCGAATGTAATTTTTCAACAGCCTGTTCATTTAATCCTGTGTAATCTTCAATTTCGCGTATTATTTTGCCCTCTTCAGTAGCCATAGGCGTTTTATATTCGGATATGCCCAACAAATAATCTGCTGATACACCAAAATATCTTGCATATTTAACAACATACTCTGCTGTAACCTCTCTTTTTCCGTTGTAATGTTTTGTTACCAAAGAAGTATCGCATTCTAATCGTCTTGCTATTTCTTCTCGTGTTTTGGTATCAATCAATTTTCTTAATCTTTCTAAATTTACACCGTTTTTTTCTATATTTTTGTCACTCATATAGATTTAAACCACCCTTTCAATCAGTTTTGTCACAACTTTATCGTCAAAAGGACAAAACTCTTGATTTTTAGTTTTGTCACATATATAATTAAATTGTGACACATACAACAACACAAGTATATCATTATGTGTTGTTGTTGTCAATATTAAATTTAAGAGGTGTAAAACAATGAATAATCAGGAAATCAGAATCAAAGCAAAAGAAAAGGGCGTTCGTCTTTGGCAAATCGCTGAAAAACTTGGCGTGTGCGATATGACATTAACAAGAAAACTCCGTCACGAACTGCCCGTAGACGAAAAAACAAAGATACTTGCCATAATTGACAGTATCTCTGCAAACAGAAAGGCGGTTTAATATGTCTGTGCCACGAATGAGAACTCTCCCGGAAGCATTTGCAGAGCTGAAAAAGGCTGACCCTGCAACGGCTTACACTCTGAGGGCATTAAGAGCAGCAGTAAATAAGGGTGAAATACCCGTTGTAAGAGTGGGCAATAAAAGGCTTATAAACCTTGACCGACTCTTTGAAATACTGAATACGCCCTCATTAAGTCAAAAAGAAACTCATGAGGGCATAAGAAAAGTAATCTGAAATAAAAAAACGCCCCACATAAGCTGCAACTTATGTAAGGCACGCCCTAAGGCGGTAAGCATGTGAGCATACATAGTATAACACAATAAAGTCTGTATGTCAAATTTACCGCCTAAATATGAGTATTCAGACGGAGATTTGATGAAATGCGAAAAAGAATAAAGAAAAGGACTTTTTCAGGCGTTGTATGTGAACAGGAAATATACAGCATATCTGACAGAGCAAAGAACGATATAACAGCAAAGCCACGCTTAAGATTTAATACCGAAGAAGAGCGAGAAAAGCATAAATTAGGCATATCGAGACGTAACCACGCCCGTCTTGTCAATGAAAACTTTTCTCCCGGCTCTTTATACAGCACGCTTACCTTCGATAATGAAAACGAGGTACATACCTTTGACGAAGCAAAGCATATCAGAGATTTGTTTGTACGTCGATTAAAGTATGCTTGCCCTGATGCCGTTATCTTCATATACCTGGGCAGAGGTAAAAATACACGGCGTATTCATGTACATATGCTTTCTGAGGGCGTATCTGCAGAGATAATCAATAAACAGTGGACATATGGCTCTATTGTTTCCGTTGAGAATCTGAGAGAGCATAACTTTTATAACGGTGTCGATTATGGCTGTGACTATACAGGCCTTGCAAATTATCTCTTTGACCATTGGACACCTGAACAGGGCGGTCACCGATGGAAGCACACACGCAACGCAAGAACGCCCGAAAAGGAAGATATAGCCGAAGTTAAGCGCATATACAGCGAGAAAAGCCCACCGCAAGCCCCTAAAGGTTATAAATTGGTCGAAATCAAGTGTACCAAATACGGATATTTATACTTCAAGTATGTAAAAGAAGTGCAGAAAGTCACGCCCTCATAACCCTTAAAAGAATAATTCGAGCTGATTTTTATATCAGCTTTTACAAGACTTGAAAATGTGTAAAGTTTTAGAACGAAACACAGCACAGAAAGTAAAAAGAGGTAAATACTATGTATGATTTAATATCAGTTAATTATGATAATGACAGGCCGACAGTATCAGCAAGAGAATTACATCAGTTTTTGAATGTAAAAACATCATTTACAGACTGGTTTCCGAGAATGTGTGAATACGGTTTTGAAGAAGGAAAAGACTTTTACTCATTTTTGAGTGAAAGTACAGGCGGCAGACCTAAAACAGAGTATCAGCTGACAATTGAAATGTCAAAAGAGATTTGTATGCTGCAGAGAAGCCCTGAGGGCAAACAGGCAAGACAGTATTTTATTGAGCTTGAAAAGAAGTGGAACTCTCCCGAATCGGTTATGAGCAGAGCTTTGCAATTTGCGCAAAAACAGCTTGATTCTGTAAAAGCAGTTAATACTGCCCTCATAGAGGAAAACACCGTTATGAAACCAAAAGCTGAATATTATGACAACGTTATTGCTCACGGTAAGTCAGTTAATTTCACGGATGCCGCAAAGCTGATAGGTGTACCGAGAAACAGACTTATCAATGAACTTATGCAAGCAGGCTATACCTATCGTGACGGTTACGGAGATATAAGAGCATATCAGCGCAGTATTGACCAGGGATTATGTAAGCATAAGCAGTTTTATAGTGACAGAAACGGCCACAGCGGTATTCAGGTACTTATAACACCAAAAGGCATAGAAAAGTTTATACAGCTTATGAGGGCGAATGTAGAATCGAACTGAGAGCGAACAGAGAGAAAATGCCCTTTTTCACCTGTTCAATAAGCACTAATCCGGACACGATAAAAAGAGAGCATAAAAGAGGGCGTGAAAGCCCTTTAAACGGCTCTTAACAGTATTAAGTTTAGGACATATATGCCCTCATAAAGTATCAAAAACAACCTGACAAAACCTGACATCTCTCACGCGTGCGCGCGCGAGGAAAGCGGATTGAACTCCGAGAAAACATCAAAGCGAACCGAGAACGAAGCGAGAGAAAATTGCAAATAAGTTCATTATAAAAACATTCAAAAGGTCTATGAGGGCAATTTTGACAAAGAAAAGAGCAAACAAATGCTCCTTGTCTGCTCTTATATGTCCTGTGGTTGGTTAATATGGTGTTTTTCGCTTTGGTCGGTGATCTTTATTTAGCTGCTGATTCTTTCAAAATTTCATTAAGTCTCAGCTGTTCTTCAGGCTTCAAATCTCCGATACACTCAATATGTTCTCTGAGCCACTGTTTTATCTTCTCAATAACTGCCGGTACATCTTCTCCTCTGCTCTCGTAGCCCTCAGGACCTTCAATTCGGCTCATAAGAGATAAATATTGCCATTTAAAGTCTGACATCATTTTTATATTCAAAAGCGGTACAGCACCAGGATAATCTTTCTCCACTCTTGCACCCTTATCACACGCATTTGGTGAAACATAGCCTATGATATCGTATTCTTTGCCGTTAATAGTGTATTTTTCGTTTTTTGCCTTGTTTTCAGTCATTTAATATTATCTCCTTTTCTTGACAAAAAAGAGAGGGCATTATATAATGAATTTACCCTCTCTTGACAGGGTTTGATTATGCTCTTGTATTTTGCTTTGGTCGGCGTTGATACAAGGGCTTTTCTTTATGCCACGCTGAAACGTCGTGTTTCGGTCTGTTTACTGTACTGTTCATATAAATCTCCGTGCGTCTTTTTGAAAGCTGTTGAGTCAAAACGGCTGCTTGTAACTGTCTTGTAGCGGATTTTGAAGATATCAACGGTCATTTCTTCTTTGCCCTCAGAGGTCATATGAGCCTTTAATTCATCCTTAATGGCTTCTGCCTCAGCTGTTGCTTCATCAATGAGGGCTTGCAGTTCCTTAAGCTCTCTGATTTTGGTTGTGAGTTCGTTTGTTGTCATTGGTTTTATACTCCTTTGCTTTATATTCGGTTAAGTGGTGAGGGGCTTTAAGTTATCTACCGTCACATTGAGGGGTTTCTATCAGGCTTATCCGTTCTCACTCTTATATTGCACTCTTGGTTCAGCTCTCGCTTACTTCGTCTGCCTTTCCTTAACTCTGTGATTACATTATATACCTTGTACAAGTATAAATCAATAGACAAGATAAACAAACTTGTACAAGTATATTTGTGCATTTTTATACTTGACCAAGTATTGATGTTTATGCTATAATGAATACACTGGGAATAGAATATATTTAAAAATATCCACCAACATTAGAAATGAGGTATAAAAATGGCTGAAAATACAGGAAAAGCAAGCACAAGAGCTAAAAATAAATATAATACCGCCAATTATGATAATCTTAGAATTATCGTCCCCAAGGGCAAAAAAGACATCATCAGAGAATACGCCGCAAGAAAAGGTGAAAGTATAAATGGCTTTGTAAACCGTGCTATCGATGAAGCTATGCAGGATGAGGGCGAAAAAGAAGCAAAATGCCCTCATAGCGCAACATAAAATATCGTAAAGCAACATAAAATAATGCAAAGCAACGTAAAATATCGTAAATATACACAAATTTTCACAAAGCGTGTTGACATCGTGTAATTTTCGGATATACTAAAAGTGAAGAGAAAGCCACCGCTAAATCTTCTCAGTGCCAGTGAAACGTTATGCCTTGCCGAGGTGGTATGCGTTGAGGCTCTTATAGGGTTTGTACATTAAGCCTGTTCTCGGCTATGACTTAAAGTCAAAAAAATGTACGGTTTTACAAAGAGTAGGCACTTCGTTTTTCGGAGTGCCTATAATGTTATGATGGAGTTAAAATGAAAGATATAAAAGAATGTGCAAAGTTATATAAAACACTGCTAAATAAAGATTACATATTTACTCTTGAGCAGGGAATTAAGTTTAAATTATTCTTTAAAATGGGCAATTTTCACCATCTGCTTGGTTTAGGGAAATTAAAAGATATCGAAAATCTAAATTTAAAAAGAAACAAAGCGGAGGATATTTATAAGAAGATATTGAAAGGTGACATAAAGCCCGATCTAATAGAAAAAAGCTCTTTTTATCAATTAATTAAAGACAGAATTGAAAACTTCCAAGGCATAACGGACCTTCTTGACGCCAATAAATGCAAAATACTTATCGACTTTGATAAGGAGCTTCTTGAATCAACTAATTTAACTAACACAAAATATATACTCTATAAACATAAAAACGATGGCTATCTTCATCTTACTTTGGGCGATATTGGCAAAGGAATTTATCCTGAAACATTTTTCTTTGAAAACAGTAAAAGATACATAAGTGAACAGACGTTATTAGACATTATTGATATTGAAATTTTAGACAGAAAAAATATAAAGAAAAGAGCTGTTGAAGTTTATAAAGATATACTCCAAAATGAAAGTTCTTCTGTTGGGTAATTATATTTTTATTTTATGAGGGCAAATTCGCCCTCATTTTCTTTTTTATACCCTCAGTTATATTGGAACGCAAAATTGTAGAATAATAAACAATATAAGGAGATGATACAAATGGCTAAAAAACAAAAATACACGGTAACATTTCACCTTCAAAAGTCTGACGGTGAGATAGTTCCTTTTGAGAAATTGAGCGACGAGGAAAAAGAAGAGGCTTTTGCAGGTATGAGAAAAAACTTAAGTGAAACGCTGAGCCGTTATTTCGGACTTCATCCGGAAGAATATGAAAAGTTATAAAACATCAGCTGCTTGTCGGCAAAAAATATAATCACAATATTATAACAAAAGACCTCTCTCCCGGACAAAAGGAAAGAGATCCTTTTTTTCATATAAAAACACCTGAATTTTGCACAATAAGCGCCAAATAAACGCCAAATCACATTTATGAGGGCAAATCATAGAAAAGAGAAAAACCCCTGAAGCCTTATGCTACAAGGGTTTGTGTATGGAGCTGGAAACGTGACTCGAACACGCGACCTGCGCATTACGAATGCGCTGCTCTACCAACTGAGCTATTCCAGCATATTGACTTGTGCTTTGACAATTATACTAAAAGAGATAGCTTTTATCAAGTCTTTTAATAAAAAAATTAAAAATATATTTCTTCAGAAAATTGGCTTTTCTGAAAGCAAAATACAAATATACGGACTTTCACTATGCTATACTTAAGACACAAACGAAACACAGATTAACTGATCATTTCTCTTTTTTCACTCCACACTCATATATGTAAAAACAGGAAGCCGTGGGCAGCACTCCGCCCGTAAGCTTCCTGTTTTTCATTTTGTCTTTTATTTAAGCTGTCTTATGTCCTTACCGCAGAAGCGTACGGGATAACAGCTTCCCATAATTCTTGAAGCAATTCTCTGAGTGTATTTCTGCTCGAGCTCATGTATTTCAAGATTAGTGCTGATAATCGTGGGTAATGAACGGAGTATTCTTGTGTTAATAATATTGTGAAGCTCACTGATTGTAAACTGTGTCACAAACTCTACGCCTAAGTCATCAATAATAAGAAGGTCACAGCTGAGAACATCATCCTTTATGCTTTCATCAGCAGGCAGTCTTCCGAAATGCTCTCTTTCAAGCTTATCCATAATATTCTGAATACTGTCATAATAAACATCGTATCCCTTTTCAAGCACCTTGTTTGCAATCGCAAGGGAAAGATGAGTCTTACCAAGACCGGTTTTGCCTACCATTATAATACCCTTTGAATTAAGAGAAAAATCTTCTGCATAAGCCTTACAGAAATTATATACCTGATCCATATGCTCCTTCTGATTAACCTTAAGCTCTGCATCAGTTATATCGGGATAATACTGAGTTCTGAAATTATCAAAGGTACATTTTTTTATAGGTGAATTTGAATCAAGATTTTCTCTTGCCACATCACGTATAAGCTTTTTATAACAATGACAGTAGTAGCCGTCGTGAGAGCCTGTATCCTTACATACAATACAGTTATACTTTACTTCGAGATAATCCTCAGGCAGACCGACACTTTTAAGCAGTGCTTTTCTTTTATCCTGTGCAGCAAGATTTTTTACAGCAAGAGAACGGACATATTCGGCAACATCACCGCCAAGACCTACAGCCTTTATCACATCGGCACCGCACTGTGCCATTTCTCTTTCAACCTCAAGAAGCTCGGGACATTTGACAACAGCTTCACCGTGACGGATTTCAGCCTCCATTTCAGCCTTCTGTCTTCTTTCGTCAAGAATTTCCTTGGCTTTCTGATATACACTTCTCTTATATGCCATTATTGTCACCACCGTTTTTCGTATAAGTCAGATTAAAAGCTTTCTGCATATATGCATCAATATCATAGGATGCATCACTCTTTTTCTTTTCTGTTTCCTTATCCTTGGAAGCATACTTCTTTTCCTTCTCTGCTTCCCATTTTATTCTCTCGTTCTGAATATCACTTACATTCTTTACGCCCTTTTCGTGCCAGGAACGGATTATTTTATCCATATACGGCATACTCATCTTGCCTGTACGGTCAATGCTTTCTTCATAGGCGTAATAAATAATTTCTTCGTTATAGCCGTATTCCTTGACCCAGGCCGTCAGATACTTTCTCTGCTTTTCTGTAGGATTGCGGTTAGTGATTTCCGTAAGACTGCGAAGCTTTTCCCATGTCTCGTCAACAATATTATGCTCTTCGATATATTCCATAGCACCCTCAAGAGTGTCTATTTCAAGCTCACTCCATCTTTTGCCTATGCGGGATATAGCTGTGTAGCTTGTCTTCTTCTGAGAAACGGCATATTCAATTGCCATAAGAATTACCTCAGTGGGAAGACCGTAGCTGTCGTGCATCATAAGAAGCACCGACTGACCGTCATAACCCACAGTCTTTCCCAGAGCCGTCTGTGCCTCCTGGAAGAGAGCAGCAATTTCTTCACTTTCCTTAAGTCTTGCGGCAATCTGATCGTAAGTAGGTCTTGAGATAGGAATATCTGTGACCTTTTTGGTACGTACCTCCGGCTCAGATGTTTCTTCAGGCTCTTTATTTTTTGCAAAGCTCTCTGCTGTTACGGGAGCCTTTACCTCACCGTCTTTGAGAAGAATCCCTCTTTCGTTCCAGAAAATCATTGCATCATTCACATCGTCCTTATCAACAGAAAGAGCATCGGAAATCCTTTCACTGCAAAGGTCTGCTTCACCGTTATGTCTGAGCATATATAAAAGGACCTTCAGCTGAACAACGCTGGCAAGTCTTATATTATCGTCAACCAAAGCATTGGGAACAGGGAAAATTCCCGTAAATGCCATCGGATTAATTTTATATTCCATATTTTTCACCTTTCGGGCAAAACAGGGCAATCGCCAAAGCCATTGCCCTTTTCTGATTATTAATATTTACCTAAATATTTGTCAATCTCCCACTGAGAAACTCTTGTGCTGTATTCACGCCATTCTTCTTCCTTGGCAGCAATATACTTGCTCCATACGTGCTCGCCTACTGCTTCTTTTGCAAAGGGGCTCTTTTTAAATTCTCTGAGAGCATCGTATAAGGTCTTGGGAAGAGAATGAATATCAGCCTCTCTTCTTTCGTCCTTGGTAAGCTTATAGATATTTGAATCCTCAGGAGAGGGAGGTGTAAGCTTTCTTTCCACACCGTCAAGACCTGCCTGAAGAATAGCAGCCATAACAAGATAGGGGTTAGCTGCAGGGTCAGGATTACGAAGCTCAATTCTTGTGCCTGTACCTCTTGCTGTAGGAATACGGATAAGAGGACTTCTGTTCTTTGCTGACCAGGCAATATATACGGGAGCTTCATAGCCGGGAACAAGTCTCTTATAAGAGTTGACTATAGGATTGGTAAGAACAGTAATAGACTTGATATGCTCCATAACACCGGCGATAAAGTTATATGCAACCTCACTCAATCCTCTTTCGTCATTCTCGTCACAGAAAGCATTTTTGTTTCCGTTGAAAAGAGAAATGTTGATATGCATACCTGAGCCGCAGATACCGTAAATAGGCTTGGGCATAAAGGTAGCATAAAGGCCGTGCTGATTTGCAAGATTCTTTACAACATACTTGAAGGTCATTACGTTATCTGCAGTTTTAAGCACTTCATCATATCTGAAATCAATTTCGTGCTGTGCAGGAGCATTTTCGTGATGTGAAGCTTCAACCTCAAAGCCCATCTTTTCAAGGCAGAGGCAGATTTCTCTGCGGCAGCCTTCACCTCTGTCAACGGGACCTAAATCAAAATATCCGCCCATATCGTAGCTTCTTGTTGTAGGCTTATCGTGTTCATCAAGATGGAAAAGGAAAAACTCACATTCGGGACCGATGTTGCAGGTATATCCCATATCCGCTGCTCTTTTTATTGCACGGCGGAGCACATAACGGGGGTCACCCTCAAAGGGAGTTCCGTCAGAGTTGTAAACGTCACAGATAAGTCTTGCTGTCTTGCCTGTATTTTCATCCCAGGGAAGAATAACGAAAGAGTCAAGGTCAGGATGAAGACACATATCACTTTCTTCTATTCTTACAAAGCCGTCTATGGATGAACCGTCAAACATACAGCGGTTGTCAAGTGCCTTCTGAAGCTGACTTGTAGTTATAGAAACACTTTTAAGAGTACCGAGAATATCAGTAAACTGCAGATCAATAAAGTTTACCTTCTCTTCTTTTGTAATACGGATTATATCTTCCTTTGTATAAACGCTCATTTGACTACCTCTTTCATTAACAGGAAATAATAACTGATATTTGAACTAATATACCATATTATATAATTATTTGTCAACGGAAAACACTGCAGACAAATAAAAAAACACCTATCCGTACGGACAGGTGTTTAACTGTTTACTTTATCAGAAATCAACAGCGCCTTCAAAAATCTTTGCGAAGTATTCGAAGATCTGATTGAATCTTGCGAAAATAGAAGCAATTAATGCCCAGAAGGATACGTTTTCCTTGATTTCCTCTTCGTGGAATACTGCTACAAAAACAACTTCGTCACCGTTAGCAACACCAGCGGGAAGCTTGAGTGTGCCTGAGTAACCCTGATTGCCTGTGGGCTCCCACTTACCTTCTTTTACCTTGTATTCTTCCCAGTACTTGAAGGTGTACTTTGTTGTTTCGGTTGATTCCTTAGCGGGAGTTTCGGGATATCCGTAGTATTTGAAATACTCTACAAGGTTCTCGCTTGCATCAATCTTAACAACGTTCTTGGGTTCACCGTTTTCGATGTCATCTGCATCCCAATAGAACTTAACTGTAACTAAGGGAGCTTCTGTTTCTGTTGAATCTTCTGCAAATGCCATTACGCTTACTGCTGAGAACATAAGAATAACAGCAAGAATGACTGATAATACTTTTTTCATATTAATTTCCTCCAGATTCTGAATTAATATATGTCTAAAGACATTTATACAAGAAGATTATAAATGAAAATTCACTGTTTGTCAATATTTAAAACCATATTTGAACTTTATTTTACTTATTTTACCCTACAAATATTCTGTTAACTTTTTGTTCAACTTTACGTATCAAAGTTACATAACATCAGAGATACAATTTTCCAAAAGGACAAAAGAGATGATAAAATGAAAAACTGTTGGTTTGACGGAAAAACCGTAATAATTACAGGTGCTTCAAGCGGAATAGGTAAAAACATCACTGAAAAGCTTATAAAGGAACACTCCTGCAAGGTAATCGGTATTGCAAGAAACAAGGAAAGGCTTGAGCTTTTAAAGGAAAGTCTCGGTGTCTTCGGAAAGGATTTTTCCTATTATAACTTTGATGTTTCCGTAAGAGAGAACTGGGAAAGCTTTGCTGAATCGGCTGAGAAGGAAAACCTTCGTCCGGATATACTTATAAATAATGCAGGTATTCTTCCTAAATTCGATAAATTCGATAACTACTCTGTCGAAGAAATAGATAAGGCAATGCAGATTAATTTCTACTCCTGCGTTTATTCTATGAAAGCACTTATGCCCCTTATTCTCAAATCCCCGTCGGCAGCAATAATTAACATCGCTTCATCTGCTGCCCTTTGCTCCCTTGCTGGTACATCCGTTTACTCGGCAAGTAAGGCTGCTCTTAAAAGCTTTACCGATGCCGTCCGTGAAGAGCACAGACGGGACTGCTATGTAGGTCTTGTCTGCCCCGGCTTTACAAAGACAAATATTTTCTGCAACCAGGGTGTAACCGTCGAAGGCACTGCACAGAAGGCAATGAATCTTATAAGCACCGACTGTGAAAGAATGACCGACCTTATTATAAGAGGTATGAAAAACAAAAGAGAGGATATGGTTTTCGGTACGGATGCTCACTTTATGAGTGTTGGCAATAAGCTTTTAGGCACCGCCTGCTCCCATATAAGCAGTAAGGTAATGGAGATATCAAAGCTCGAACTGTTTAAAAAGGTATTTGAAAAATAAACAACCCGATAAAAATATAAACGGCTGTCAGATGACAGCCGTTTGATTTTTAATTAATAAGTAAATGTCCACTTTTCATCAAGGAAGCCTTCAAAAGAAGCATTACCTGAGAAGAATGTAATCTGTGCTTCACCGTAACCGGTCATAGGCATATAGTTTGAAAGAGCTGTAACCTTACCGTCAGCATTTACGGTAAACTTAACTGTTGAGCCGGGATACTTCATATCTGCCTTTTTGATTGTTACACCGGGAAGATCAAGTGATGCTATATCAAGATAGCCGATTGCTGTTGAGTTGTGAGAAGGAACGGGAGATGCTGCTGTTGTGGTTTCCTCTGTAAGAACAATTGTATAAACAGTGTCAGTGCCTACTGTCTCTGCTACTGCAGAAACAACGCCTGCATCAGTAAGTACGAAATCCTTGTTAATGGGAGGAATAAGAGCAAACATTGTCTCTCCGGCTGCTGTCTTACCGCCTACAAAATCGTAATCAACCTCTTCTGCACCGGCAATGTTCTGAATGATATCATTGATAACATCAACAGCTGCTGAAACTGAACAGTCAGTAACATTAACTACGATGTTCTCTGATTTATGAGCCTTTACATTCTGCTCTGCCTTAAGAGCGGCAATATAAGTATTTGCCTTTTCAATTACTTCCTGCTTTGTCATACTGCCTGTGTTTGCAGCCGTTGTATCCGGAGGTGTAACGGGAGTAACTTCAGTAGGCTCGGTAACAGCGTCAGTTACGGGAGCTGTTGTAGGAGCAGTTGTAGGAACTGTTGTAGGTACCGTTGTGGGTGCTGTTGTAGGAGCAGTTGTGGGAGCTGTTGTAGGAGCAGTTGTCTGCTGAACAGGTGTTACGGTATTTACAACCTCCTGTGTTGTGTCGAGATTTGCCTTTCTCTCTTTATATGTGCCGATTTCAAAGCCCATTACAAAAAACCATACGCTGAGAACTACGGCAACGGCAATTTTTATTTCTTTTTTCATAACTCAATCTCCTTTATATTAATATATACTATTATACACGTAAAAGCATTACTTATAATTTACTCGGTTTTCGTCTTTTTGTCAATAGAAAGGAAAAATAATATGGTAAATATTTCGTGAATAAAAGAAAAGCCCGCAGACTGCACTTACCTGAGTAAGGCATAATCTGCGGGAAATATTTTTTAGTTATGCAGCATCCGTCACTTCTGCCACAGGTGCTGAGGGACCGTTCTTTTTCTTTGAAGAAAGCTTCTGAATAACGGCAACAACCACAATAATTCCGAGACCGATAGCATCGGTAACAACGCCGGGATAAATAAGAAGCAAGCCGCCGATAATGCTCAGAATTCTTTCAGGCCATGACATACGGCATAGGAAATATCCCTGAAGTGAAGCTGAAACAGCAAAGATACCTGCAAAGGATGTGATGCAGATAAGGATAACCTCCCATGCACTTGTGTCGATAAACAGCATTGCGGGATTGAGAGCAAATACATAAGGAACAATAAAGGCGCCTATAGCAAGCTTTGTAGCCGTAAATGCAGTTTTCATGGGATTTGCCTGAGCAATTGCAGCACCGGCATAAGCGGCAAGAGCAACAGGCGGTGTAAGGTCTGCAACAATACCGAAATAGAAAACAAAGAAATGAGCAGCAATCATAGGAACGCCCATCTGAACAAGAATGGGAGCGCAGGTTGCAGCCATAATACAGTAGTTAGCTGTAGTGGGAACACCCATACCGAGAATAATACAGCAAAGCATTGTAAGGAAGAGAGCAATAATAACCTGATTGCCCGCAATAGCAACAATACCGTTAAAGAGTGTATATGCAAGACCGGTAACACCGATAATACCTGCAATAACACCTGCAACACCGCAGGCAGCAGCTACGGTGATCATACCGCGTCCGCCGGCAGCAAGAGCCTCAAAGAAGCGCTTGGGTGTGATTCTGTGTTCTTTGTTGAAAAGACTTACAACGATTGAAGCAACAATTGCAATTGCAGCTGCATAAGCAATTGAACGTGTGCTTGTACCTACAAGATAGATAAGAAGAACAAGAGGGAAGAGAAGATAGCTCTGCTTGATAAGAGGCTTGAGTCTGGGTAATTCTTCCTTGCTCAGACCCTTGAGTCCTTCCTTCTTGGCTTCAAGATGAACAGCAATAAATACGCCTGCAAAATAGAGAACTGCCGGAAGAATAGCTTTTACAACGATGTTTGAATAAGGAACACCTATTGTTTCAGCCATAAGGAAAGCAGCAGCACCCATAATGGGAGGCATAATCTGACCGCCCGTTGATGCTGAAGCCTCTGCAGCTGCAGCAAATTCAGGCTTGTAGCCTGTACGCTTCATAAGAGGAATAGTAACTGCACCTGATCCTACCGTATTGGCAACGGATGAGCCGGAAACCATACCCTCCATAGCTGAAGCAACAACAGCTACCTTTGCAGGACCGCCTGAGAAACGGCCTACGAGTGCATTGGAAATGTTGATAAAGAAATCTGCAATACCGGTTCTTTCAAGGAAAGCACCGAAAATGATAAACATTGCAATATATTTTGAGCATACGTTTACGGGAGTTGAGAGGATACCCTCCTTTGAATAGAAGAGAACTCTTACGTTTTCCGTAATACGTGCAAACATATCGGGATTGGTTGAGCCCCAGATAAGAGCATAGACAAGCAGAACACCCGCAACGATAAGAATAGGAAGACCTACACTTCTGCGGCAAAGCTCAGCAAGACAGACAATACCGATAATGCCTATGATAACTTCTATGTTTGTAATTTTGAATCTTGAAACGATTTCTGACGCATTAAGTGCGTAATATAAGAATGAGCCCGTACCGGCTATCATAAAAATAAAATCATACCAGGGTATGTGGTTAGCCTTCTGAACACCCTTTTTTATGGGGAACACAAGATAACCTATAAGCATAATGAATGCCATAAAAGATGCAAGTCTCAATTCATCAAGCCATGTAGCAAACAGTGTAACATAAATACAGAACACAGCAAATGCCGCAAGAATACAGTTTACAACTGTTCCGGGAACGCCGTTCCATACACGTGTGTTTGATTCACGGTCGAATTTTTTCATAACATCATCAAGATCCATGCTTTCAGGTGTTACTTCAGAGTTGTTTTTCTTGAAAAATCCCATAATTGCCTCCTTTATTTTACCAAAATTTTCAGAAAAAACAGGCTGCAGTTGCTTCGACTGCAGCCGATAATTCAGATGTAAAGGTCAATTATTTTGTTTCAACAGTAACGCCTTTTTCTGCAAAGTACTTAGCAGCGCCTGCATGGAAGGGAGCTGTCATACCGCTTGTTGCGTTTTCGATTGAAAGCTCAGCACTCTTTGCGTGTGTGATAGCATCAGCATTTTCAAAAATAGCCTTTGTGATGTTGTATACATCTTCTTCAGCAGCATTTGCACTTACGATAAGAGTAGCCTTGACTGTAACTGTCTTGACTGCCTTCTTCTGACCGTCATAGGTCTTTGCGGGAATCTCATATACTGTGTAGTAAGGAGAAGCTTCCATAAGCTTGTCAGCGATTTCACCGTCGATGGGAACGAGGTAAGCATCAGCTGATGTGCAAAGCTCCTGGATAGCGGGTGTGGGAGCACCTGCAACGATGAATGCTGCGTCAATCTTCTTGTCCTTGAGAGCGTCAGCTGAATCACCGAATGACTGATACTGAGGCTGGATGTCTTCCTCTGTAAGGCCTGCTGCTGCAAGAACATCGATTGCGTTGAAGTAAACGCCTGAGCCTGCTGCACCGATAGAAACCTTCTTACCCTTAAGGTCAGCAACTGACTTGATTTCGGGATCCATTGTGATTAACTGAACAGCTTCTGCATAGAGACCGCCGATAACTCTGAAGGACTCAAGAGCGCCTTCGGTTTCGAATGTACGTAAGCCTGCCCATGCATAAGCCATAACGTCTGACTGAACTGTACCGAGCTGATAGTTGCCGGCATCAATACCGAGAATGTTTGCTTTTGAACCGTCTGTTGAAACAACGTTTACTGTGATACCTGTAGCTTCCTTAAGGTGGTTACCGAGAACACCGCCGTAAGCGTAATATGTGCCCTGTGTACCGCCGGTACCCATTGTCATAGCTGTTGTACCGCCACCGCAAGCAACAAGTGTGAAGAGCATAAGAGCTGCAAGAAGCACTGCAAGAATTTTTTTCATAAAATATTCCTCCGTAAAATATATTTTCCGGGCTCTGCCCAGAATCTGCCTCATTTAAAATGAATAAATATAAATTCAAATATTCATCTTTCAGAGAATGTGTTTAATATATTAATATATTTGTCACCTTTTTGTCAAGTCTTACAGAGAAAACTTAAGTATTTTTACCTCTTTTTTCACAAAAATCCTCTTTCTCTTGCTTTTTACGGCAGAGAGATGGTAAAATGGCTATGCAAAATTATGAAAATTTATAAAAAAGAAGGTGCCCCGTGAATACAGAAAAACCCTTAGCCGACTCCGCGCTTATAAAAAAGCTTCTGAGCTTTGAAAACAACGATATCTCCGTCATAACCGTCAGAGAAACCTCATCAACCAACGATGAGGTCAGAAGCCTTGCCGTAAACGGAGCGGAAGGCACTGTTCTCTATGTTGCCGACAGTCAGACAAAAGGCAGAGGCAGAAAGGGAAGAAGCTTCTTTTCCCCCGACGGCACGGGAATATATATGAGCCTTCTCCTTCACCCCTCCTTACCTGCAGAAAGCTGTACCCTTCTTACACCTATGTGTGCTGTTGCCGTTTCCGAAGCTATTGAAAGCATCGTTTCTGCCGAAAGTAAAATAAAGTGGGTTAATGATATTTTCATAGACGGAAGAAAGGTTGCAGGTATTCTTACAGAGGGAGCCTTCACAAAAGGCAGAATCGATTATGCCGTAGTAGGAATCGGTGTAAATATTTCACTCCCGGAAGAGGATTTCCCCGAAGAAATAAGAAGCACAGCCGGTGCTCTTACAGAAAACCGTACAGATTTCAGAAACGAGCTTATCGCTGAGATAACTAACAGATTTATGCATTATTATAAACAGCTTCCGAAAAAAGCTTTTCTGGACAAATACAGAGAAAAGCTCCTCTTTCTCGGAGAAGAAATCACTGTTATTGCTGCAGATAAAACCTATACTGCAACAGCAGAAGACATAGATGACGACTGCAGACTTATCGTGCGTACTCCCGAAGGAGAAAGAATAGCTCTCGGCAGTGGTGAGATAAGTATAAAAATCCGTTGAAATCCTTGAAAATCAATAATTATACTATAAGCCTGAACGCAAAAAAACTCCGACACGGTCGGAGCTTTTTTGCTTGGGAATTTGATTGAGGTAACTATGAAAATGAAAAAACTTTTAGTTTATTTACACAACAATAATATGCTTTCCGTTTAATAAATTCAATGCTTTAAAGGAATTATTTACGATGCGTTAACAATATTTTTAAGGTTTGTTTTAAGTTAAACGCAGAACTTTTCTCATTTAGTAAGGACACCGCCGTCACTGTATAAAAGGAGCATAATATCCCTCTCTTCACCGGTTACCGCATCAACATAAACAAGAGCCTCCTGGCCCTCTTCATCCTTACAGTGAAATTCGAAGCAGAGAGCTTCCTTTCCCGTCTTAAGAGGGATAACTGCCTTGCGTGATGAAAGTACTTTAAGAGAGGGCTGAAGAGACTTTCTGCACTCTTCAGATGAAAGTGTGTTTTCATCACATTTTCTTTCTCGGTGGTTCATCAGATACCCGCTGCTGTCAACAGCAACAGCTTCACCCGTTTCAAGGGAGATTCCCACCTTGATAAGATCTGCGTAATAAATCACGCCGTCTTTTTCGTAAGCATAATTGACTGTGCAGATACCATCATAGGTGCTGTAATAAGTCTCTGTCATATTTTCTTTAAAGCCCGTTTTTCCGAGATATTCCTTGCCGCGCATTACGGCTTCACTGTGGCTGATTGTTGCCTCACCGGCATAATCCTCACCTGTAAGATAACACACCTTACCGCCTCTTTTGGTTATCCCCACAGTCCTGTCTCCCTTTGAAAAGCAGTAAAGACTTATTGTCGAATCAATATCTGCCTCCTGCTTCAGTGCAGCTTCTTCACAGCCGAGAATCTCTCCTGCAATTTTTCTTGCCTCATGAGCTGTTATCTCATCACCTGAAAGCCCCAGAGCTTTTTTATTCAGAACAGTATCGGCAAAGGGTCCGTCATACAAAAGAGTCGGATAGTCACCCATTGTCTGCTGTGTGTCCGTAAAGCTGTCGGAAAAGCTTATCTGCTCATAGCTTTCATCGGTCATAAGAGTGCTGAGCTTCTGTGAAAAAGTTACACCTCCGTTATAGTAATCTGATGCTATTTCCTCAAAGGCTTCAGAAAGCTTCCGTGAATAATTGCAAAGCTTCCTCAGATTATCTCTTTCCTCCTGAGTCATATTCAGTTCGTCCTCCGACGAAAGAGAAGACGTATAATCGCCTACCTGCGACAAAAATTTATATATCTCATCTGTTATCATACTCTCGTCCGTAAGTCCCGAAAGGCTCACCTTTGCAATGCTTGCTTCACGGTAAAGGTCACTGCCGTTTTTTCTGAGCATTTCCGATGTTCCCGTACAGAGACTTTTCTGCAGATGGGTAGTGATTTCATCAAGGCTTTCACAGAGCTCGGAAAGGTATTTCTGATTTCTTACCTCTCTTTCCCTTTCAAGATTTTTTATCTTTACGCCGCTGATAACCGACAGCACAAGAAAGGCAACACACAGCACCGATAACACACCGATTATTTTGTTCTTATCACGGTTATTTTTCATATATTTTTTCTCCTCTGAAATAATATTAGTATTTTATAAAACTATTTTACGAAAAATTTACAAAAATATCCCCTTATTTAGCAATTGTGACGTTGAATATTTTTTCGTATTGTAGTATAATAACTTGAATATAATGAGGAGGTATGTCCCTATGATCGCTTATCTTGATAACAGCGCTACCACAAAGGTATGTGAAAACGCAAAAAAGCAGATGCTTCTTGCCATAGAAAACTGTTGGGGAAATCCCTCTTCTCTTCACGAAAAAGGCATCGAGGCTGAAGCTCTTCTTATAAAAGCCAGAGAGACAATTGCCAAAGCTCTCTGCTGCACAAGGGAAGAAATAATCTTCACAAGCGGAGGCACCGAGGGCAACAATCTTGCAATTCTCGGCGCAGCCCGTGCAAACAAAAGAAAGGGCAACCGTGTTATCACCTCTGCCATTGAGCATCCGAGTGTGCAGAAATCCTTTGAAAAGCTTTCTCAGGAGGGCTTCGAGGTAATATATATCGGTACCGATGAAAAGGGACACCTTGATATGAAGGCTCTCTCCGAGGCAATAAACGAAAAAACCGTCCTTGTAAGTATTATGGCAGTAAACAACGAGGTAGGCACAATTGAGCCCGTTTCGGAAATCGCAGGCATTATCCGTCTTAAAAATTCTCCCGCCCTTTTTCACATTGATGCCGTTCAGGCCTTCGGTAAAATTCCCCTTAACGTAAAGAAGCTCGGAGCTGACCTTATGACCGTCAGCTCACATAAAATCCACGGACCCAAGGGAACGGGCGCTCTCTTTGTAAAAAAAGGAACAAAGCTTACACCTAATGCTCTCGGCGGCTCTCAGGAAAGGGAAATCCGTCCCGGCACCGAGCCCGTACCGGCAATAGCCGGCTTCATGGGTGCGGCAGAAGAGCTTACAGTAAGTGCTTCTCTTGAAAAAATAACGGCTCTGCGTGATTACTTTACGGAAAAGCTTAAGGAAAGAGAAGGCATTGAAATCAACAGTCCCGACGATGCTCTCCCCTATATAATCAACATCTCCCTGCCGGGATACAGAAGTGAAACCCTTCTGAATTTCCTCTCTGATGCGGGAATATATGTTTCCTCAGGCTCTGCCTGTGCAAAGGGACATAAGAGCCACGTGCTGACTGCCATGGGACTTTCAGACAGAACAATTGATTCATCTCTTCGTATCAGCCTTTCAAGATTTACCGAAAAGGAAGAGCTTGACTTTTTCCTTTGCAATATCGACAAGGCAATGAAGGTAATTATGAAAAAATAAGAGGTAGAAAATGAAAGAAGTATTACTTTTAAAGAACGGAGAACTTGCCCTTAAAGGTCTTAACAGAAGCACCTTCGAGGATGTTCTTGTAAAAAATATCAAACGCAGACTTTTAAAATCTGTAGGTAAATTCACCTTCACAAAATCACAGTCAACAATCGTTGCTGAGCCCGTAGACGAGGATATCGATTTTGATGAAGCTGTTGAGGTTATGAAAAAGGTTTTCGGTATCGTTGCTTTTTCAAAGGCAGCCGTTACGGAAAAGGACCTTGAATGTATGAAGGACGTTGCCCTTTCCTATCTCGGTGACGATTTAAGAAGCGTAAAGACCTTCAAGGTAAACGCAAAGAGAAGTGATAAAAGATTTCCTCTTACCTCTCCCGAAATCTGCCGTGAGGTAGGTGCACACCTTTTAAGAAACATCCCCTCACTCAGTGTTGATGTTCACAATCCCGATATTACCGTAACCGTTGAAGTAAGAGACAAAAACGTCTTTATTCACGGTAATCAGATAAAGGGTGCAGGCGGTATGCCCGTCGGCACTGCAGGCAGAGTTGCTCTTCTCGTTTCCGGCGGAATTGACAGTCCCGTTGCAGGCTGGATGATGGCTAAAAGAGGTCTTCAGCTCAGCGCAGTTCACTTTGCTGCACCGCCTTATACAAGCAAAAAGGCAGAAATGAAGGTAAGAGACCTTGTTTCAATCGTTGCAAAATACAGCGGAAGAGTAAATTTTGCCATAGTAAATTTCACCGAAATTCAGGAAGCTATCAAGGAGCATTGCCCCGAAGAGCTTTTCACAATTATTATGAGACGCCTTATGATGAAAATCGCTGTCCGTCTTGCTGAAAGAGACAGCTGCGGCGCTCTCGTTACCGGTGAAAGCCTCGGTCAGGTTGCTTCACAGACCTTAGGTGCCCTTGCCTGTACAGACGCAGCAAGTGACATTCCCGTCTTCCGTCCCCTTATCGGTATGGATAAAAACGAAATCATTACTATTTCAAGAAACATCGGCGCTTTCGAAACCTCTATTCTCCCTTATGAGGACTGCTGTACGGTTTTCACTCCGAAGCATCCCAGAACAAGACCTACTCTTGAGCTTATCGAGAATGCAGAGTCTGCCTTTGATTTCAGTGAAATGATTGAAAGAGCTATCGAAACCGTAAGATACGAATACGTAGACTAAATTTAAACTTAAGTTGGCGAATATAATCCGAAATAGCCTGAAAGTGATCTTTTAAAAGGCTTTTCGGCGTATCGTCCTCAAAAGGCGTCAGCCTTTTATCGTACT
>JAZRQQ010000121.1:0-14403 GCA_045649935.1 Acutalibacteraceae bacterium
TTTTTCATAGGCTTTACCTTGTGCCATCGGGAATAGCTGTAGTAGTCGGGTATAGCTGTCCAGTAGGAGGGCAGACGGTCCCAGCAATATATTTTTTTAAGAAAGCTCTGCTGAAATTTTCCTTCAAACTCTGTAAGCCAGGGAAGGTTTTCAGCGGTGCGGTTCATTTTTTCAAGAGTATAGGATGCGGTTTTCTGCGCTCTTCCGAGAGGTGAGCAGTAGAAATCGGTGATTTCAAGCTTTGAAAGTCTGTCGGCTAAAAGACGTGCCTCCTCGGTACCCTTGTAGGTCAGAGAGTCTCTTTCATAGTCGGGGTCGCCGTGGCGGACAATAAGTATTTCCATAATATATCAGTCCCTTTCTTTGATATACTGATGATAACATTTTTATGAACTGAAGGCAAGAGGTGAGAAGGAAAAAAGGAGATTTGTGTTTGTATAAAGTTTATGCTATAATTAAAGTTAAGGAAATACAGTTAAAGACAAGGGAGGAATTTTATGAAAAAATATTTGAAATTCATTATACCTTTAGCAATAGTTGCTGTGTTGATTTATGCTGTTAATTGGGCTTTCTTTGATATTCAAAGATTAAAAGGACAAGAACTGCTTGATGAAGTATCTTCTTCGGATGGAAAATATACGGTTTCGGTGTATTTAAATAACGGCGGTGCAACTACTGATTATGCCGTATTGTGCTCAGTGAGAAACAACGAAACAGAAAAAGAAAGAAATATTTATTGGCAGTATCACTGCACAACTGCAAATGTCAGATGGCTCGACGAAAAAACAGTTAATATAAACGGAAAAGAGCTGAATGTCGAAAAGGATTCCTACGATTACAGAAATGATTGAAGTGCGTAATATAATATGATTCTGATTAATAAAAATGCCCCCGACAAACCGTCGGGGGCTTAGTGTTTACTTTTACAGAGAATTAATCATACTAAGATGCTCTACATATAAATCCTTTACATCGTTAATCTTAGTCATACCGCCCTGAAGAGACATATGGTCGCCGTTATATACGGGCATTACATTCCATACACCCTTTGTGACATTACTGCTGTCGTAGTCCTTTGACGGAGCACCGAAGGGAGCAGTAGCTGAAATTGTATTGACAAGACCGTCGTTCATCTGCCAGCTTTCGTCAAGGACGTATCCGCCTGCAGTCTGGCCTGTATAAGCACCGATAGCCTTTGAAGAGGAGATGAAGAGCTTTTCCATTCTCTTTTCAATGGGAGCATAAGTGCCGTTTTCCTGCTTTTCGGTCATATTGCAGGGAATAGAGAAATAGTAGGCGGTGTCAAGGGTTAAGATTTCCTCGTTGAGCTTAAGTGCATTATCGATATACATATCGTAGGAAGCGTAGTCCTTACTGCTTCTTTCGTCAACCTGACCGCCCGTTGCAGTGCCGATAAGATTTGAAAGTTTGTTTTCAAATTCGGTCATTGCCTTGTCAAAGGCGTTTTCTTCCTTATCCTCAGGAACATCGTCTGTGCTTACGTTGTAAGCCGTTGTACCGTTATGAGGTGCTGCAAGAGCCGTTACACTGTAAATCCAGTCTCCCTTACCGCCCTTGAAGAAGTCGGAAAGCTCATTTTCGGGTGTTGCTGCGATTTCCTTTTCGCTGCCCTTTTCCATAATACTTGCAAAAAGTCTTACGGTTGCGCCGCCGAAGGAGTGGCCGAGAAGATTGATTTTATCCTCACTGCTGAAGGAGGGGATAAGTGCCTTGCCCGTAAAGTCCTTGCCGTATCTTTCGTGGCCGAACTCTTCGCTGTGAGCCTTGCCGTAGTCGACTACGGTACCTGTAAGCTGAGCATAAAGCTCACAGGCTCTGTCCCATGCGCTGAGAGTGGGAGCAACGGAGGCGGCATAACATTCGAAGCCCTTGTCGTACAGATATTTCATAAGGTCGCCGCCGAACATACCCCAGTAGGGCATTATCTTATTTACGGCATCATAGCTGCCCCAGCCTGAAAGGCCGTGGACGAAAACATATCTGTAGTTGGTGTTCCAGCTGCTGCTGTCGGCCTTGAGTCCCTGACCGGTGTAGCCGAAAAATACAGCGATTGCAAGAACAATGCTTATCATTCTGTAAACAATATTGCGTAAAATAGCGTTCATTTTTTATACCCCTTTTCAATAATATAGTATATAATAGCATACATTTGCCGTTTTGGGAAGAAAATAATACTTTTTAATATAATTTTTTGCTGATTATGAATGAATATAACTTTTTCCGGGCAGAAAATCACTGAAACAGAGGAGCTTCAGCTAAGGCGAAAAGGATTTTAATACAAGAAAAAAGAATTTTTATGCAGATATATCTGCTATAGATAATAAAATATGAGCGTTTTTGCAATAATTTTTGTAAATATGCAATAAAAATGAATAAAAATGTAAAATGGATGAAAAAATGCCTTGACTTTTGCATAAAATTGCGTATAATCAGTAGCATAGTTCAAAAAGGATTGGAGATAATACTATGAAACAGATTAAAAAAATTGTACTTGCTTATTCAGGCGGTCTTGATACATCAATCATCATTCCCTGGCTCAAAGAAAACTATGAAGGCTGTGAGGTTATCGCAGTTTCAGCTGACGTAGGTCAGGGCACAGAGCTTGACGGTCTTGAAGAAAAGGCTATCAAGACAGGTGCATCAAAGCTTTACATCGAAGACCTCAACAAGGAATTTGTTGAAGATTATATTTACCCCACCCTTAAGGCAGGCGCAGTATACGAGGGTATGTATCTTCTCGGTACATCCTTTGCACGTCCTCTTATTGCTAAGAGAATCGTTGAAATTGCTAAGGCTGAAGGCGCAGATGCTATCTGCCACGGCTGTACAGGTAAGGGTAACGACCAGGTTCGTTTCGAGCTTACAATCAAGGCTTTCGCTCCCGAAATGGAAATCATTGCTCCCTGGAGAACATGGGAATTCAAGAGCCGTGAGGACGAAATCGACTACGCTATCAAAAAGAACATTCCTCTTAAGATTACAAGAGAGACAAACTATTCAAAGGATAAGAACATCTGGCACCTTTCACACGAAGGACTTGATCTTGAGGATCCCGCAAACGAGCCCAAGTATGAAGAAATCCTTGAAATGGGCGTAACACCCGAAAGCGCACCCGATGCTCCTACATATGTAACAATCGGCTTTGAAAAGGGCGTTCCCACCACACTCAACGGTGAAAAGCTTGACGGCGTTCAGATGGTATCAAAGCTCAACGCAATCGGCGGTGCAAACGGTATCGGGATCATTGATATGGTTGAAAACCGTCTTGTAGGTATGAAGTCAAGAGGCGTTTACGAAACACCGGCCGGAACAATTCTCTACAAGGCACACGAAATGCTCGAGCAGCTCTGCCTTGACAGAGATACCCAGCACTTAAAGCAGCAGCTTGCAACAAAGTTCTCCGAGCTTGTATATTTCGGTCAGTGGTTCACTCCCTGCCGTGAAGCTCTTTCAGCTTTCGTTGACAAGACACAGGAAACTGTTACAGGTGAAGTAAAGCTCAAGCTCTACAAGGGCAACATCATCGGTGCAGGTATGACTTCACCCTATTCACTTTACAGTGAAGATATGGCAACCTTCGACGAGGACGATTGCTACGATCAGATGGATTCAAAGGGCTTCATCAACCTCTTCGGTCTTCCCGTAAAGGTTAAGGCAATTCTTGAAAAGAACTGGGATATCAAATAAATGCAGAATGGGCTATCTTTACGGTAGCCCTTGTGTTGTTTATTTGCGTTGTTTATGCTATAATTATGAAATGTATCCCGTGTCTGACAGCCAAAAATATCAGCACAAACAAAAACCGCAACAACGGCTGCCCATTCCGTAAAACACATAATTCATATAATATATGATCACAGGAGGAACCAACCATGCCCCTTTGGACAGGACGATTCAAAAAAACACTTGATAAAAAAACCAATGACTTCAACTCTTCAATACCCTTTGACTGCCGTATGGCACAGCAGGATATAAGAGGCTCCGTTGCTCATGCTACAATGCTTGGTAAGCAGGGGATTATAGAAAAAAGCGAAAGTGAAAAGATAGTAGCCTCACTTAAGGAAATTGCAGAGGAAATCGAAAATGGCTCCCTTGAAATAGATATGACTGCTGAGGATATCCATTCCTTTGTTGAGGGTGAGCTTACAAAGAGAATAGGTGACAGCGGAAAGAGACTTCATACAGCAAGAAGCCGTAATGACCAGGTTGCTCTGGACTTAAGACTTTATCTGCTTGATAAAACAGAAATTATAGAAAAATCTATAATTGAGCTTATTGCGGTTATACTTGATAAGGCAGAGGAAAATTACGATGCTGTAATGCCAGGCTATACTCATCTTCAGAGAGCTCAGCCCGTTACCTTCGGCCATCATCTTATGGCTTATGCTTCAATGCTTGAAAGAGACCTTGACCGTCTTTATGATTGCAGAAAAAGAATGGCTGTATCACCTCTCGGCTCAGGCGCTCTTGCAGGAACAACATATCCTCTTGACAGAGAGTATGTAGCAGAGCTTTTAGGTCTTAACGGTGTCAGTGATAACTCTCTTGACGGCGTATCAGACAGAGATTATGTCCTTGAGCTTTTAAGTGTGCTTTCAATTGTTATGGTGCACCTTTCACGCTTTGCTGAAGAGGTTATTATGTGGTGCTCCTGGGAGTTCAAGTTTATTGAGCTTGACGATGCCTTCTCAACGGGCAGCAGTATTATGCCTCAGAAGAAGAACCCCGATATAGCTGAGCTTGTAAGAGGTAAGGCAGGCAGAGTTTTCGGTGACCTTCAGACTCTTCTTACAGTTATGAAGGGTATCCCCCTTGCCTATAATAAGGATATGCAGGAGGATAAGGTGGCAGTATTCGATGCCACCGATACGGTTGTTCTGTGCCTTGATACCTTTGCACCTATGCTTGAGACGGCAACTGTTCTTCGTGAGAATATGAGAAATGCTGCCGCAAGAGGCTTTATAAATGCTACTGATGCTGCTGACTATCTTGTATACAAGGGACTTCCCTTCAGAGATGCATATAAGGCAACAGGTCAGCTTGTAGCGCTTTGTATTGACAAGGGTCTTACCCTTGAAACTCTTCCCGTAGAAGAGTACAGAGCAGTCTGTGACCTTTTTGATGAGGATATATATAAGGCAATCGACCTTGACGAATGTGTAAGAAAGAGAACTGTCAAGGGCGGTCCCTCTCCCGAATGTGTACTTTCTGAAGTAAAAAATATGAAAGCAAAACTCGGAATGTAAAAAAATTAAGGGCTGTGAAAAAAATCACAGCTCTTTTTTCTTTGTAATCTACATTATCCGACAAAATTCAGAGAATAAAAAGAGTAAAATAATGTCGTAAGAATAAATATATTTATATTATCAGATGAAAAGAGGAAAATAATGAATAATTACGGTGTGATTCATAACGGCTTTGTGCTTTTTATTCTGGGGGTAAGAATTGAATTCTGTAACAGACTTCTTCTCGGTATATTCAGGACGGGAAAGCTTCTTTTTCTCTGCCGTGCTCTTGACAGACATCTTCAGAAGCTGAGAAAGGAATTTGCTATGCTTGAAGAAAGACACAGGGTAATGACAGCATAAGAGAAGAATTAAGTGCAGGAAACCTGCAGAAGCTCATTTTCTCCTTGACATAATACACGGTTAGTTCTATAATTCCTATAGAGTAATAATTAAAGGAGAATAATATTTATGAAAACAAAAGCTCTGTCTCCCGAAAAGCTTATAAAGCTTCAGCAGAAACGGGAAAAAGAAATTGCAAGATGGGAAAAGGAAAAAGCAAGACCCAAAAGGAATTACTACTTTGCCTATCTGGTACTGATTATATGTATAATCTATGCCACTGACGAAATCGCTTCTCAGATAAGTACGCTTATGAAAACGGAAATCGCCAATGATCTTTTTTCAAAATACGGTGAAAGCTCCGTAGGTCTGTTGGACATTCTTTCTATTCTCGTTGTGCCCTTCCAGGCTCTCGGTCTTCTTTATCGACCTCTGGCGGACAAATGGGGCAGAAAGAAATTCCTCATCATAAATACCTTCGGTATGAGCTTTGCTATGCTTGTGGTTTTCCTTTCAGGTAATCTGGCTATGTATTTTATCGGTGCCTGTATGATACAGTTTTTCATTCCTCACGATATGCACGTGGTTTATATTATGGAATCCTCGCCGGCAAAAACCAGAGCGAGAATTTATTCGGTAATTAAATTCTTTGCCAATATGTCGGTTATGCTCGTTCCTCTTCTTAGACGTATGCTTATGACTGACTCTACTCAATGGAGAAATGTTTATCTTATTCCCGCCTTTGTCGGTATAGTAACCAGCCTGATTGCTCTTCTCTTTGCAAGAGAACCTGACACCTTCATCGATTCCCGTCTGCGCTATCTCAGAATGAGCGACGAGGAAAGAGCCGAGCAGGAAAAACAGAAAAAGGCAGAAAATGCTCAGGGTGGTCTTCTCCCTGCATTGAAATTTGCTATGAAGCACCGTCAGCTCAAATGGCTTTACATCACCTCTGCTATCGCAAACTTAGGCTTTATCGGTACCATCAACTATCAGGTAATTATGTCCTACGGATATGCTGAAAACTTCTTCGGCAAGGGACTCTTTGAAACTCTTGATGCAGCTCTTGAGGCAGTAAGCGTCGGTGATGTTACAACAGCACTGTTTATGTTCCCCGTAGGCTGTGCCGTATCGCAGGTAATTATGGGCTTCATCTGTGACTCAAAGGGCAGAAAGGCAGCTGCCATAACCACGGCCTTTAACGGTCTGCTGTTCTTTGTCCTTTTCTCCGTCGGGGCATCCATAGCCTTTAATCCCTATGTGGTAGGCTTCTGCTGCGGCGCATTCATAGGAAGCTACTATTCAACCAACGACGTTATCATCATGATGATAGGTGAGTCTTCACCCACAAATCTCCGTTCATCCACTATGTCTGCCCAGTTTATCGTAACGGCAGTAGGCGTTGCCGTTTCATACATTGTCAGTCTGCCTCTTATCACCATTCTCGGAAACAGCGTAACGGGTATCGTTTCCTTCGCTCTTCTCGTTCCCGGCTTTATTGCCGCACTCTTCTTCCTTATCCGTAAAACTAATGAGACCAAGGGTATTGATATGGACAAGGTAACGGGCTGTGAATGGGACTGATAATCAATTCGCACCACGGGTAGAATTTTCGGAACAGATATCTACATAGCGGACGGTGTTCCCTGTCTGCAGAAATTACATTAAGGAGAAGCTGTATGAGTAAAATCATTGTTGCGGGTGCAGGTCACGGCGGTCTTGTTGCCGCTATCCACCTTGCAAAAAACGGATACGATATCACTGTTATCGAAAAGCAGAAAAGAGAAAATATGGGTCACGACTGGCACGATTGGCTCAGCTACAATGCCTTTGACCTTTCGGGAATAGACCGACCTTCTGAGGAGATGTACTTCAAGGGCGTTCCTCAGGGCTTCAGAAATCCGAAGGCTACGGTTATGCTTCGTGTACCTGTAGCAGATGATGCTATCTGTATGGACAGAAAGCACCTTATTGAATATCTGCTTTCTCTTGCAGAAAAAGCAGGTGTAAAATTCATTTATGAAACAGAAATTCTTTCTCCTCTTACTGAGGGCGCAAGGGTATCGGGACTTAAAGTCCGTGACTCAGAAGGGGAGCGTGTGATAAGCACTGACCTTGTTATTGATGCGGCGGGTATGTACTCTCCCGTAAGAAGTCAGCTTCCCGACCGTTGCGGAATTGAAAGAGATCTTGAAGGTACAGAGGTTTTCCATGTTTACAGAGCCTATTTCAGAAATCTTACAGGCGAAGAAACAGATCCTCCTTACCTTATCAACCTTTTCAATCAGAATATTCCCGGCATCGGCTGGACAGTAACTGAGAAGGAATATGTAGATATACTTATCGGAAAATTCGGCTCTGCCGGAGCTCTCACGGAAGAAGAGGTAAACAGATCTCTTGCTGCCTTCAGAAAAGAGTTCCCCTTTGTCGGTGAGGAAATTTTACGCGGAGGTCAGTTTGTGGATCTGCCCATAAAGAGAATGATGAGCATTCTTGTCTGTGACGGCTATGCAGCAATAGGGGACAGTGCAGGAATGACAGTTCCCCTTAACGGAAGCGGAATAGTTCTGAGTATGAATGCAGGCAAAATTCTTGCAGAGACAATTATGAAGGCCGGCGGAGTTTACAGTAAAAAGAATCTCTGGAGCTATCAGTACGAATATTTCCATCATTTCGGCAAGGACCTTATTATCATTGACAAGCTTAAGGATTTCTTCAATTTTGTAAAAGGTGAGCAGGTAGACTATCTTCTTGAAAAAGAGATTCTTACACCTGAGCTTATTGCCGTGGGAGGCGGAGCGCCTCTTTCTCTCACCCCGGCACAGATAAGACATATTATAGCAGTATTTCCGCCACTTCTTAAGCTGGTACCGCCCCTTCTTAAAAACTTTAAAACCGTGCCCTTTATGGATTCTGTCTGCAGAAAAATGCCTGCAGTTTATGATGAAGAAAAGGTTAAGCAATGGGCAGAGAAATACAGAGCCATATAAGAATAAAAGCTGTCGTAAAAACACGGCAGCTTTTTTGCAATTATTTTTGAAAAGGTCTTGATTTTTCAGTAAAGCTGGGGTATAATAACAAGGCTTTGATAAATGGAGAGTTGTCCGAGCTGGTCGAAGGAGCACGATTGGAAATCGTGTAAGTCGCTAAAACGGCTTCGAGGGTTCGAATCCCTTGCTCTCCGCCATTCTATAAGGGTTTTCAAGAGATTGAAAGCCCTTCTTTTTTTGTCTGAAAATATAGTATTTTTGCCCTCTCGCCGACGATTCGCCGACGGGAGGGTTTGCCTATTTATGGGTGTTTGGCGTCAAGTGGCGGCAAGGCAAGGTGGAAAACGTCCTGTTTGTCGGTGTTTGAGGTGGATAATTAAACTACAGGACATAGTATAAGAAAGAAACTAACAAGCGATAAACATCTTCTTGTTTTAAAAATCACGAAAAGATGATTTTATATTGCTTTTTCGTGATATATATGCTATCATTATATTGAATTATGAAAAACACGGAGGAAATGATGGCTGTTTGTTATAATAGACTATGGAAACTATTGATTGATAAAAATCTTAAGAAAACCGATTTGAAGCACCTATCCGGAATAAGCAGCAACGTTATTGCTAAACTTGGGAAAAATGAACCTGTTGCTGTTGATTCTTTGGAAAAGATATGTGTATCACTTGAGTGTAATATTGAAGATATAATGGAGTTTAGAAATGAAGAACAGTAACGCAGCTTTGCCTTTTAGATATCCAGGTGGAAAGTATTATGCCATGAATGTACTAGAGCCGTTTTGGGAATCTGTAGAACATCTTGAATATCGAGAGCCTTTTGCAGGTGGAGCGACCGTATTTTTTACAAAGCCTAAAGCAAAGATCAATTGGTTGAACGATCTCGATTCAGAATTGATGACTTGTTATGAAATTATGCAGAATTGTGAAACAAGAGAAAAATTAGCTTTTGAGTTATCTAAAGAAATCGCTTCAAAAGAGCGTTGGAAAGAAATATATGATAGTAAACCTCAGAACAAATATGAGATAGGAAAAAAGTATTATTATCTGAATCGAACTTCATTTAGCGGGAAACTTGTTTCTGCTTCGTGGGGATATAGGCCTAAAAGAAGTCTGCCACCAGAACGTTGGGGAGAGCGTATAATCCCTTGTGGTAAATATCTCGAAAATACTAAATTAACAAACCTAGACTTTGCAGAAGTAATAAGAGCTGATGGTGATGATGTACTTTTGTATGTTGATCCTCCATATTTTTTGCCGCCTAAACATAAGCATTATAGATGTGGTTTTGATTTAGAAGATCATATCAGACTTGCTGAAGAATTAAAGAATACAAAACATAAATTCTTTTTAACATATGATGATTGTCCTGAAATAAGAGAATTATATAAGTGGGCAAATATTTGTCCTGTAGAATTTTTTTATCGAGTTGACAATTCATCTGTTCGCGGTGGAAATAGACAAGTAGGATTTGAATTAATTATCACCAACTTTGAATTGAAAAATCAACAGTTGAAATTGGAGTTATAATATGAAAGAATATTGGGCTGTTCCGTACATTCCGAGAAAATGGAAGGTAAAGTCACCGCTAAGATATCCAGGTGGAAAGTTTTACGCATTGAAACATATTATGCCATATATTGAATGCGTTGAACACGATGAATATAGAGAACCTTTTTTAGGTGGTGGATCTGTTTTCTTCGCTAAACAAAAGGCGAAATATAATATCTTAAATGATTTGGAATCTGAAATCATAAATTTCTACAAATTAATTCTTGACGATGAAATGAGAAAGGAGTTAATATGTCGATTTAATTTGGAGGTTGCAAATAAAGAAAGACATAATGAAGTCAAACAAATGCTGCCAAACACGTCTCTGGAAAGAGCATTCAAAACCTATTACTTGAATAGAACTTCCTATTGTGGAATTATCAATGCGCCGGCGTGGGGGTACGCGGAAGGAAAAAGCTCCCCTCCTAAAAATTGGGGAAGTTTTATTGAAAACGCAGCCGAAAAATTAAGTGGAGTAGAATTGTTTTCAACGGATTATGCCGATATATTAGAACTTCCTGCGAAAGGGAAAAGTGTATTAACTTATTTGGATCCCCCATATTTCCACGCTGATCAAAGACGTGCTTATACAAAACCTTTTACATTAGAAGAGCACTTGCGGTTGGCTAATAATTTAAGTCGATATTCACATAAATTTTGCTTATCCTATGATGATTGTCCTGAAATAAGAGGATTATATAAGTGGGCGAATATTTATGATGTAAGTTGGCTATATAATACCGACAATAAACCTGGTGAAAAACGAAAAGCTTGTAAAGAACTTATTATTACAAACTATAAAGTAAAACATTTATAAAGGCTCGCTTTGTTTTAAGCGAGCCTTTATACTTATAATTCTGGGAGCCATAATTGTATCCAAGACGAATCTATGTGATATTTTTGTAACTCTCTATATGGTATATATTGGTGAGATGCAACACGATTTGTATAAATATGATGCTTTCTCAATTTCGACATTGGTATACAGAAGAAATTCCACTGGTAATCTTGTCTTTTGAATGTATGCATTGATAGTGTATTGGAGTATGGTGGATCAATAGCAATAATGAGGTTCTCAAAGTCTGTAACCTTATAAAGTCTACTTTGAGTCGGATGGTCATTCACTCTGCCTCTTGAAAGCTGAGATTCGCAATCGATTGTAGTATTAATTCCATCTAATGTGGTGCCATTCCATGTTAAACCCTTGATTTGAAATCTAACATAGTTATTGTTAATATCTTTCAGAACTAAATCGCATTTATCGGAACGCTCCAAACCTGTAATGTTTGTAGGGTATGCTCTAATACTATTTGCCATAAGATGTTTTAATAAAATATGTTCTCTAATAAATCCACGCATATTCATATCCCAAATTCTGAAATTATCTTTTATGAATATAGATCTTAAAATATAGTCGCTTTTTAACTGCAATAAATCGCTTGATATAGGTAAACATTCGTTGTCTGTAGGAGTTAGCAGATTATTAGGGAAACACATTCTTTGAGTAATGCCCAGTTGTTTAAAATTATTATTTATAGTTGGATTATCTGTTTTCAAGTACATAGGACTTTGTATATGGTTAGGATGCTCTAAAACTCTCGGTAGAGATTCTTTTGGAACAATCAATACTGTAAATGGTTCATAAGATACCAATCCGACTAGAAAATCTGCAAAATCTTCAACTTTGTGATAATAGTCTACTGACTCAGTTTGTGATTTTGCGCCATGTGTTTTATGGGTTTTGTACGAAACAATTCCCTCTGAACATCCCTTGACATATGGTGTTTTTAGTTGAAGTGAATAATTGTTTATCATTCTATCAATGTCGGTATCACCACCAATTTCTATGCAATTGATGTCGTTTATGGACATCATCGCATCAAAAACAACTTCGAAGGCATGACCTTTAATTGTTCGGGAAACTTCTGAGTGGTTTGCGATAACAGAATCAAGATCTTCTTTTGTTATACACATTACAGAACACAAAATATCTGCTTTTATTTCAGAAGACAAGTCTCCTGCTTTTTTATTAAAAAACTTTTCGGTTAGGTCTATTATTTCGCTTATTCTTCCACCGTAAATGTTTTTTATAAGAAACTCATTAAATCTATTCATAATGTTTCCTCCAAAAATAGCTTATAAGTTTCGATTTCAAGAGCATCAGCAATTCGTTGAACATTTTCCAGAGAAATACTTCTACGATAACATTCAACAGCACTAATATAAGTACGATGCAATCCACATTTATCAGCAAATGCTTCTTGAGATATTCCCATTGCTGTGCGATATTTCTTTAAATTAGTTCCAAAAACTCTTACAATGTCCATAATTATAATCCTCCTTATAATAAATTATAATGCATTTGAACACTATAAGTCTACACACAATAAGTATCTATCAAGAACAGTGCCGTAGCTATTTTCAAGCCTTCCGGCGCCATTTGACGCCATTTATGAAAAGTGCTTAAAATGCCCTTTCTGCCGACCTTTTCGACGACAAAACGGCGTTTCCTTTAGCTGACTAAATTGCCGGAAAGCCCTTATTTTATAAGGGTTTCGGGACTATCGGGCAAGCACTTGGAAATCGTGTAAGTCGCTAAAACGGCTTCGAAGTAGGAGCGGTAGTGAATGACAGTCCCTTATGCTGACACCATTCTTTCTTTTCAGCGGCATTAGAAAAAGCTATATCTGTACTCTCATAAAAAAGGCACCTTACTTTCACAGGTAAGGTGTCTTTTAACTTGTATTACATTATAACTGCTGCAGGAAAATCTTTTTCAGTGAAGCCTATAGTATAGGCTATTCTCATAGGAATTTCGTAGTTGTTTATCTTTTCACCGTTATGTATTATCTTATCTGAGCCGTACACACGTAAGGGTACATCTGCAGCTGAGTGATCATCGCTTGTGAATTTGTAACTCTCACCGTCAGGTGTAATTCCTCCTGTTTCGTGGTCAGCTGTTACCACAACAAGAGTCTCACCGTCATTTTTTGCGTATTCAAGAACAGCTTCGACAGTATTATCAAACTCGAGGAGCGCCTCTGTCATATTGTCATCACGGTTGCTGTGTGAGTATTTGTCAATGTGAGCACCCTCTATCATAAGGAAGAAGCCCTCTTCACTGTCGTCAAGAATATCAATAGCCTTCATAGCCATCTGTTCAAGATTAGGTGTGTTTTCATCTGACTGCTCAAGAGTCCAGAGATCATTGGTGAACTGGCCGTAGCTGCGGCTGCCTTCTTCAAGGGCCATCATTTCACTGTATGTTGTCACATAGGTGTAACCGTTAGCCTCTGCTTCGCTTTTTGTTGCAACGTTGTTAGCCTGTCCCCAGATAATATCAGCCGAGCATGTAAGCTGGTCCATAGTTATGTCCTCTGTGTTATATCTGTCAGAGGAATGAGCAGAAAATGCAGAGGGGGTTGCGCCTGTTGTCTCATCCGTGGTAACAACACCTGTAAGCATACCTCTTTCGCTGCAAAGCTCACGGAGATTCTTCGGGTAAGAATATGAAGGGGTTCTGTCAAAGAGATAAACACCGATTGCCTTATTGTATGTTCTTGAGCCTGTTGCGAGAGCTGTACCGGAAGCGGCACTGTCAGTAACTCTTTTTGTCAGAGAGCGTGTCATTGCTTTTCCCTGAATACCGAAGGTGTCCATTACAAGTGCGGTGTTTCGTTCTGCTTTTGTTTTTTCAAGATGATTGAAGCCCATACCGTCACCGATAAGATAGATGACGTTTTTTATGCTTTTGTCAAGGTATTCTGCCGGAGCCTTTGTGGTAGGAGCCTTGTAAGCACCGAAAGCGGTACCGATTGTAAGAAAAATACTGATAAGCGTTGCTGTTATTTTTGCCATAAATGATGAAAACATATACATTCTCCTCTTATATCAATATATTCTGATTATACTACTTATTTTAACAAAATCAATAGTCATTTAGTATAAAATTATTGCCGTTACATATGGCAATAAATTATTTCTTTTCAAGGGTCCCATCTGTAAGTGCCCGTTATTGTCATTATATCAGAGAGGAGCGGGAGACCTGCAACTCCCAAAGGTGCAAAGGTAATGCAACGCTCTATAGCTTCCGTTGCATTGTATCAACTATTGCAGTTCATTCCATTCTATAAGGGCTTTCAAGTGATTGAAGACCCTTGTTTTTTTATCTGAAAATATAAGATTTTTGCCCTCTCGCCGACGATTCACCGACGGGCATCGTCACCGAAGCGCTTCCGGTGGGAGAAAAAGCGAGGTGAG
>JAZRQQ010000122.1:0-8297 GCA_045649935.1 Acutalibacteraceae bacterium
TGCTCCATGGAAGCTTATCGTTTCTGCAATCGGTCTTGTGCTTCTCGGTATTCCTCAGGGTGTAAACAATATTATGAGCTATGCAATGATTGGTGATACAGTTGATTACCTTGAATGGAAAACAGGTGAAAGAGGCGAAGGCATTTGCTTTGCTATGCAGACACTTATCAACAAGATTGGTATGGCTGTAGGCGCATTCATTGGTGTCATGTCAATGAGCATTGCCGGCATTGATGCTGAAACAGGCTTTGTTAAGTCTCCTGATAAGCTTTGGAATGTTCTTATTCTTTCAGGTGTTATCAGTATGTTTGCTTGTGCTGTTCCGATGTTCTTCTATACACTTACAGAAAAACGTCAGAGAGAGCTCGTTGCTGAAATCGAAGCAAGAAAAGCTGCTAAATCAAAATAATTTCAGAAAGGCTGTTTATTATATATAAATAAACAGCCTTGTTTATTTAAGGAGGATTTATGGAGAAGAAATGGTATAAAGAGATGTCTGTATATCAGATATGGCCGAGAAGCTTTTGTGACGGCAACGGTGACGGTATAGGTGATATCAAGGGTATAATTTCAAAGCTTGACTATATAAAAGAATTAGGTGTGGATGCTATCTGGTTTTCACCGCTGTTCCCTTCACCTAATGCCGATTACGGTTATGATATTGCTGATTATAGGGATATTTCAGAAGATTACGGTACACTCGAAGAGTTTAAGGTTTTACTTGAAGAAGCACACAAAAGAAATATTAAGGTAATTATGGACCTTGTAATTAATCATACTTCAACTGAGCATAAATGGTTCAAAGAAAGTATGAAGGGTGAGAATAACCCTTACCACGATTACTACATCTGGAGAAAGGGCAGAAAACCCGGTAAGGAGCCTAATAACTGGCTTTCAACATTTCAGGGTAAAGCCTGGGAATATTGTAAGGGAATTGACAAGTACTACCTGCATGTATTTGCAAAAGAACAGCCTGACCTAAATATGGATAATCCGAAAGTACGTCAAGAGGTCAAGGATATTATAAGATTCTGGCTTGATATGGGCGTTGACGGGTTCAGAGAGGATGTTATTACCTTTATTTCAAAAGAACCCGGTCTGCCGAACGGATTCCCGCTTCCAACAGCTTGCGGAATTGAGCATTATTCTAACGGACCCAACTTAAAGAAGTACCTTCGTGAATTCAAAGAGATATATGATGAGTATGATTGTTTTACTGTTGGCGAAGCTCCTATGATGACCACTAAAAAAGCTCTTGACTTTATTAAAGAAGGTGAAGGACAGCTTTTGAATATGATGTTCCATTTTGAACATATGAACTGTGATAATATAATTACAAACTGGATTGTAACACCGTTCAGAGCAGGAAAGCTCAAAAAGGTATACACTCGTTGGCAGACTGATCTTTTCGGTAAAGCCTGGAATGCAAACTATATTGAAAATCATGATCAGCCGAGAATTATTTCCCGTTACGGCAGCGAAAAATACAGAACCGAAAGCGGAAAAATGCTTGCTACAATGTATATCTGTCAAAGCGGCACACCTTTTATTTATCAAGGCCAGGAAATAGGTATGACTAATCCGAAGATACCTTCGATTGACCGATACAAAGATGTTTCTTCTCTTAATACATATGCTCTTTTCAGAAAGCTCGGTTTTTCAGACAAGTTTACAATGAAATTCTGTATGTATGCTTCAAGAGACAATGCAAGAACACCTATGCAGTGGACATCGGGTAAAAATGCAGGATTTACTGATGCTGATGAACCGTGGTTTGAAATTAACAGAAATTACACTGAAATCAATGTTGAAGCTGAGCAGAACAATCCCGACTCAATACTTAATTACTATAAAAAGCTTCTTAAATTCCGTAAGGAAAACGAAATTGTAATTTACGGTGACTTTAAGCTTAATAAAACACCTGGCAAAATATTCTCATATACAAGAGAATATGAAGGACAGAAAATGCTTGTTGTCTGTTCTTTCAGTGAAAAGGAATTTGCTTTCAGATCTTCCGAAAATTTCAATATAGATAAAGCAGAGCTTGTTCTTAGTAATTATAAAGATAATCCGGTAATTCATAACGGCTTTATGACAAGACCTTATGAAACAAGAGTATATCTGATTAGATAATAAATACACCTCCGAAGAAAATTCGGAGGTGTTCTTTTATAAAACAAGACTCCTGCAGTTAAACAGGAGTCTTAAAATTATTTAAGGTTGTATTTTTCAATGTATTCATTAATCTTCTGTATGGGATTAAGGAAAGGACTAACTGATCTGTCGTGGTTTAGCGTATCAATGATAAGCGCAACATACTTTGACATATCAACAGAATAATACCATTCCTTCTTGAGAAGCTCAGGAGTCTGATAAATAAGGTTAGTAGTGAAGATTTTATCAAAAATACCTTCTTCATAAGCTTTATCAAATCTTTCAAGACCTGAACTGAAAAGACCGAATGATGTGAACACAAAGATTCTCTTTGCTTTAAGGCTTTTAAGCTGCTTACAAACGTCAATCATTGAGTCGCCGCTTGATATCATATCATCAACAACGATAACGTCTTTTCCTTCAACATTTGTGCCGAGAAATTCATGTGAAACGATGGGGTTTCTTCCGTCAACAATTCTTGAAAAGTCTCTTCTCTTATAGAACATACCAAGCTGAACACCAAGAACCTGTGAATAGTATACGCATCTGCCCATACCGCCTTCATCAGGTGAAATCATCATAGTGTTTTCGGGGCTGAACTTGATATCGTTGTTAAGACTCTTGGCAATTGCCTTAATCATTTGATAGGTGGGGGATACACTTTCAAATCCGATTCTGATAGAGTTCTGAACTCTCGGGTCATGAGCGTCAAAAGTGATAATATTGCTTACACCCATATTTTCTAATTCCTGAAGTGCAAGTGCACAGTCAAGTGATTCTCTTGCTGAACGTCTGTGCTGTCTGCCTTCATAAAGCATAGGCATAATTACGGTAATTCTCTTAGCTTTACCTGCACAAGCAGAAATAACTCTCTTTAAATCTGCAAAATGATCGTCAGGACTCATAGGTACCATAAGAGGCTCACCGTTTGCATCCTTTAAATCATACATTTTGTATTTTACGCTGTAATTGAAGCAGTCACTGATAATAAAAAGGTCGTAGCCTCTGATTGACTCAGTGATAACACCTTTACCTTCACCGGTTGAAAATCTCGGGAAAATAGCTTTGATAAGATATGACTCTCTCTGATAGCCTTTAAGATGAAGATTATCGTCATCCTGCTCAAACTTAGCACGACACTCTAAAATCTGGTCGCTTACTTTTTTGGCAAGCTCTTCACAGCCTCTCATAGCTATGATACCGAGACGACCCTGAGGAATCGTATCAAGGTATTCGATTAATGAATTTGACATTTTTGTTTACCCCCAAATATTGTACTTCATAATTCGACACAAAGCGCATCTACATATATTTTACTTTTTTCTGCAAACTTTTCAATAGCTTTTTTAAATTTTATTTCATAGAATAATAATCTATATTTATATGCTATTTTGTGCAATATAACGATTTGCATACATTATATTGAATTTACCGGTTATTTGTTGACTATATGAACATCAAGCTGATTGAAAGGAATACTGATTTTATTGCTGTCAAAAGCAATTTTTACATTTTCCTGCATAGCAAAATAAACATCCCAATAATCTGCTCCTGCGCACCAGAGTCTTGCAACAAGTGAAATGCTGCTTGATTCGTGTGAGTTAACATATACAACTGGCTCGGGATCAATGAAAACTTTGCTGTTTGACTTTGCAACATCAAGTATTACATTCTTTGCGAGCTGTATATCGTCAGAGTAGCTTATAGAAAAAATAAAATCAACTCTTCTGCTGCTTTCAGCTGAATAATTAATTATGTGATTGGTTGTAATGTGAGAATTGGGAATAATAACTTTTTTGTTGTCAACAGTTTTGATAACCGTGTTCATAAATCTTATGTCTGCAACATTTCCGGAAACGCCGTTGAGCTCAACAAAATCACCGGTTTTGAAGGGATGATTGATAAGAATCTGTATACCGCTTGCAAACTGTGCAACACTGTCCTGAAGTCCGAGACCGGCAGCAAGACCGGCGCCGCCTAATGCAACAAAAATTGAGTTTACATCGTAAAACATGGATACAGCCAGAAGAATAAATATGAACTTAATAAATACAGAAACGAATCTTCTGATAAAATTATACACTGAGGGATCTACTTTTCTTGCTTTAAGAGTATCAACAATAATTTTAGAAGCAAGCTTTGCAAGTACAAAACCGATGATAACAAGAACTATTGCTATTATCACTGACGGCAGGGCAGAAATAATTTTATTGATTATATCCCACTCTTCCCAAAGAGAATTAATATTACTCACAGCCTCTGATGCATCGACAAACTGACCGTTTTCATCAAGAAGGGGATTGCTTGTAGTCGTAGCATCTTTGATTTCTTCAGAAACTGTCGTAGCAGTTAAAAGAACTGATTTTAAAAAATTATTCATACTGATAACCTCCTTATGCTGTATTTTATCATATATTTGCAATTATTTCAATTTTTCATCTTAAAAAAATCCGTTGACAAGGTCAAAAAAATATACTATAATCTGAAATTGAAATTCATTTTCAGTTTGTGAGGTTAATATGATTACATATAATACAAAGCAAAAACAGATTATTATTTCATTTCTTAAACTTAACTCCTCAATGCAGTTCAGCTGTGAATCTTTGTCAGATATGCTTAAAGAAAGCGGAACGCCTGTCGGTAAAACTACTGTGTACAGATATCTCGAAAAACTGACAGAAAGCGGGCAGGTAAGAAAAATTACCGGAGGCAACAGTAAAAGCGCCTTGTATCAGTATATCGCTGAAGAAATGAATTGCCATAGCCATATGCATCTGAAATGTCTCAGATGCGGTGATTTTATACATCTTGGCTGTGATTTTATGCATGATGTAAGTGAGCATTTGTCGGAGCATCATCATTTTAAGGTTGATAACTCAAAAACCGTTTTGTACGGCTTGTGCGAAAAATGTTCTGAATAATTTATGTTGAGGTAAATAATATGTCATTGATAAGCTGCAAAGACGTGTGTCTGAGCTATGAAAATATAAGTGTAATAAGAAATCTGAATTTTTCTGTAAATTCAGGTGATTATCTTTGCATTGTTGGTGAAAACGGAAGCGGTAAAAGCACTCTCGTTAAATCCATGCTCGGACTTAAGGAAGCCTCATCCGGGCATCTTCATATGGGAGATGGACTTACGTCAAAAGAAATAGGATATCTTCCTCAGCAGACAACAGCACAGAAGGACTTTCCGGCAAGCGTTTACGAGGTAGTGCTTTCCGGTTGTATAACATCCAAAAACGGAAGAATATTCTTTTCGTCTAAAGAGAAAAAAATAGCAATTGAAAATATGAAAAAGCTTGATATACTTTCTCTTAAAAATAAGTGCTACCGTGAGCTTTCGGGTGGGCAGCAGCAAAGAGTTTTACTTGCCAGAGCATTATGCGCAAGCAAAAAAATGCTTCTTCTTGATGAGCCGGTAACGGGTCTTGACCCGGTAGTAACCTTAGAAATGTACGAGCTTATCAGAAAAATTAACAAGGAGCTCGGAGTAACTATTGTAATGGTGTCTCATGATCTTCATTCTGCAATAATCAACGCAAGCCATATTCTTCATCTTGATAAGGAAAACAGCTTTTTCGGCACCTGCTCCGAATATAAAGAAAGCGAGATATTCAAAAGATTTTCGGGAGGAAATATATTATGACAGATGCTTTAAATTTGCTTTTCTCCCACGATTTTCTTATCAGAGCGCTGATTGTTGGTGTTCTCATTTCACTTTGTTCGGCTCTTTTAGGTGTGAGCCTTGTACTTAAACGTTTCTCAATGATAGGTGACGGATTGTCACATGTAGGCTTTGGTGCAATGGCTATTGCATGCGCTGCAAATATTGCACCGCTGTACTTTGCTCTGCCTATTGTTGTGGTTGCTGCTTTTTTTCTGCTCAGATTAAGCGAAACGGGCAGAATAAAGGGTGATGCGGCAATTGCACTTATATCTACGGGAGCTCTCGCAGTAGGTGTTATGGCAACATCAATGACTACAGGTATGAACGTTGATATTTATAACTATATGTTCGGAAGTATTCTGACAATGAGTAAAGGTGACGTGCTTATAACAGGGATTCTTTCGGCTGTAATTATTATTCTTTTCATCATATTTTACGATGAAATATTTGCTGTTACCTTCGACGAAAATTTTGCTAAGGCTACAGGAACCAGAACATCTCTCTACAATATGCTTATAGCGGCACTTACAGCTGTAACTATAGTTATTGGTATGAGGATGATGGGAGCTCTTCTTATTTCATCACTGATAATTTTCCCGACTGTAACATCTATGAGGCTTTGCAAAAGCTTCAGAAAGGTTATTATATGCAGTTCAGCAGTATCTGTGTTCTGCTTCGTGTCAGGGCTTATACTTTCTGTAAAATATGAAGCACCAACGGGAGCGTCTGTTGTTTGTTTTAATATATTTCTTCTCTTTATCTTTTCTGTTATAAAATACGTTATCAATAAAGATTGGAACGTAAAATTTTATATTAAAAAAATTATTATTGCTTTCATTGCCATGTTTTTTACATTAATTTATCTTTGCTTTATGTTTATCGGTGGCAACAGTTCAGCTTATGTGAAAGAAAAAACGACCGTTGTTACTACGGCTTTTGCTCAGTATGATTTTGCCCGAAGCATTGCAGGAGACAGGGCTGAGATTATTATGCTTCTTTCACCCGGTGAAGAGAGTCATACGTATGAACCTACACCGAAAGATATACTTACTATCAGAGAATGTGATGTTTTTGTTTACGGTGGCGGTGAGTCAGAAAAATGGGTTGACAGTATTCTCGAAAGTGTTGACAGTGATATTCAGGTTATAAAAATGATGGATATTGTCAGTCTGTATGAAGAAAGTATAGTTGAAGGAATGGAAGGTGAGGAGCACTCAGATTCAGAAGACCATCATCATGATCACAATAGTGATATAGAATATGATGAACATGTATGGACTTCGCCTCTTAATGCTATAGAAATTACTAAAGCAATTTCTGAGGCATTGATTATTTGTGACAGTGAAAATGAAGCTTATTATTCAGAAAACACCGAAAGATATATTAACGAGCTTTCAGCACTTGACAAAGATTTTGAATCTGCAGTTTCATCTGCTGAGAAAAATTATATCGTTGTCGGTGACAGATTCCCTCTAAGATATCTTACTGAAAGGTATAATCTGACTTATTATGCAGCTTTTCCGGGCTGCTCAGCTCAGGTTGAGGCAAATCCCGTAACTATTGCTTTTCTTTCCGATAAGGTAAAGGCGGAAAATATTTCTGTTGTATTTAAGGTTGACCTCAGCTCAGGTCAGGTTGCTTCTGCCATAAGTGAAAGTACAAATGCTGAGATTTTACCTCTTTATTCCTGCCACGTAGTTTCAGCTGATGATTTTGAAAACGGAGAAAGCTATATAAGTCTTATGAGACGTAATATTGAAAATATTACCTCAGCGCTTAACTGATTTTAACAGTCTGCTTTTAAAACGGCAGACTGTTTTTTCTTTAAATAATATAAATTTAAAATATTGACTGTTGATTTAATATGATATTTGTTGTATAATCTTTTGGATTATTTATGTTATTAAAGGAATTGATCAAATGGCTGTAAATGTTATTTATAAAAATATACCGACTATTGCCCTCAGAGGTATCGTACTTTTTCCGGGTATGCGTTTTCATTTTGATGTGGGAAGAAAAAAATCTATTGCTGCTGTTAAAGCTGCAATGAACAGTGATCAGAAGGTTTTTCTTATAACACAGAGGGATATTGCTGTCAATGACCCCACTCCTGAAGAGCTTTATAAAATCGGCGTAATAGCAAGTATAAAGCAGGTTATAAAGGCGCCTGAATCAGATTTTATGCGTGTTGTTGTTGAATGTATAAGCAGAGCTACTGCATCTGAATATACCCAGACATCACCCTATATCACGGCTGTAGCTAAAGAAAAAAGAAACGCCTCGGTAAAAGGTTACGATCCTGTTGAAAAAGAAGCCCTCATAAGAAAAGTAAAGGATTCATTTGAAAACTTTTTACAGATTTCTTCTAAGGATGTTGAGGATGTAACTGCGCAGGTATTTTTCTCTGAAGATCCTGCTGAAATTTCTGATATAATCGCAGGTAATGTCATTCATAACTATAAGCAAAGACAGG
>JAZRQQ010000123.1:0-3324 GCA_045649935.1 Acutalibacteraceae bacterium
CCTCCGACTTTCTTACTTCCCGTGCTCATAACATCACCGAGAAGAGATTTACCCTCAATAACAATAAGAGCACCGACTTTTTTGTCACTCATATTGGCAGCTGCTTTTGCAATATTATTGGCTTCGCTTTCAATTTCACCCTCAAGAAGATCTGATGACCTTGACGAAAAAAGGGAAAACTTTTTGAAATCTCCTCTGCCGAAGCTTTCGACAGTATGACGGATTTCAGGCTGGAAAAGAAGAAGCATAACAACAACAATATTGCTGAAAAGCTGACTGAAAATATAACTGCTGGCATTCATATTCAAGGCAGACACAATCATATAGATTACGCCCATAAGTACAATGCCCTTGACAAGATGAAAGGCTCTTGTCTGTCTGAGCAGCTTCACAAGATAATAAAGTACAAGAGCAACAAAAATTATATCAACAAAATCGTACCATTTTATCGATGTAACAAGCTTCATTACACCTTCAAAAACTCCGTCAAAAAATTCCTGCATATTTTCCTCCGCTAAAAATTCTGTATTATATACTATTCCTCATATGATTATATCATACTTTTTTTCTCATTGCAATTTTATTAACGTAAAATACTAAATTTTTTATATCTTTTTTACTGTTAAATATTCCCGGGCTGACCCTTACAACACCGGTTTCAGCTGTACCGTAATTATTGTGCGCAAGATAGGCACAGTGATAACCTGCCCTCACGGCAAAGCCTCTGCAGTCAAGCATATCGCCTACCTCTTCACTGTGAGCTCCGACGATATTGAAAGGCAGAATAGGCGAAGTTATTTCCGAACGCATATTATCATAAAGAGTTACATTTCTTACAACTGATAAATCCTCTCTGAGAATATTGACAAGCTCTGTTTCTTTCTGATGTACCGCCTTTTCTCCGCCGAAGCTTTTTATAAATTTCACACCTGAAAGAAGCCCCGCTATTCCCGGGAAATTGGATGTTCCGCTTTCAAATTTATCCGGTACGGCTTCAGGCTGACTTTTGTCCATCGAAAAGCTTCCGGTACCACCCTGAATAAGTGAGTCGGGAACTGTTCTTCCCGAAAGCATCATTACCCCCGTACCCATTGGTCCGAAAAGACTTTTATGTCCCGGAACGCAAAGAATATCAATGTCTGACGCCTTCATATCAATGGGAATCGTACCGGCTGCCTGCGCACCGTCAACAATGAATATAATTCCAATCTCTCTGCAAAGTCTGCCGAGTCTTTTTATCGGCAGAACTGTGCCGAAAACATTGGAGGCAAAGGTACATATTATTGCCTTGGTTTTTCCTTTCCTGATAAGAGAAGCAAAATTTCTCACAGTCTCATCCTCATCAAGGGGATTTACATAGGCAACGTCATAAGTGATAATCCCCTTCTCCTTCAGATACTCCAAAGGACGTGACACCGAATTATGTTCAAGAGACGAGATAATAAAATGGTCGCCCTTTTCGCATATTCCCTTTATAGCAGTATTAAGTGACATAGTGCAGTTCAGAGTAAATATCACTCTGTCACTTTCACAGTTGAACATTTCTGAAAGCGCTTCTCTTGCCTTATAAACTGTCTCACCAGCTTTTATTGTGCTGCGGTGACCTCCCCTTCCCGGATTTGCTCCGAGGAGCTTCTGTGCATTGGTCATTGAAACAATTACACTTTCCGGCTTAGGAAAAGTGGTTGCACTGTTATCAAGATAAATCATATTCTCTCACGGTAGTTTTCTACCCCTGAGCTTTTTATATCGCCCGTTGTTATTAGCTCATAAGCCTTCCATATATTGCCTTCGACAAAAAGGGCAAAGTTGCAGCCTTGCTTACGGTCCGGATTAGGATTACGTCTCAGATGTGATTTTATGCCGTTCTTTAAAAGCAATGCCTTTGCTTTTTCGCCCTGTGTCTGACTCTCAAATTTGATATAAGTATATGTCAACTTAATTACCCTCCTCTTCTTCTGTTATTCATTTTATTATATGAATTATACTTTAACCTTGTTACGTACTGCTATTGACCAAACTGTTAAAAAGATATATACTGTATCTTAACAAATACACGGAGGTATAAAAATGCTTCACTTTAAAGACGGCAGATTTAAAATTATGCAGATAGCGGATATTCAGGAGGATGTGCCTGTAAATCCCGACACAATAAAGCTCATTTCTCTTGCACTCGACAGAGAAAAGCCCGACCTTGTTGTGCTTACCGGAGATCAGATCCAGGGTTATTCCTCGTGCTATCTCAAAGACGGAGAAAGAAAGGTCAGAGAGTGCATCCGCACCTTTATCACTCCCATAAAGGAACGTGATATTCCTTTCTGCATCACCTTCGGAAACCACGACGATGACGGCGGTGTAAGCAAGAAGATTCAGATTGAAACCTATAAGGAATTCGACAACTGCGTACTCGGCACTCCGAGAAACGAAGAAGATCCCGGTACATATTCGTTACAGATTCTTGACAGCAGCAAAACCAAAGAAATATTCAATCTTTATCTTATAGACTCCAACAAAAAAGAAAAGGACGGAGCATATTCCCCCGTCAGAAAAGAGCAGATTCAATGGTACAAGGATGAACGAGACGCACTTAAAGAAAAGAACGGTGAATATCTCCCCTCTTTTGTATTCCAGCATATTCCGGTGCCTGAATTTTATGATGTGCTTATAAAGTGCAAGAAAAAAGAGCGCGGAGCTGTTGAAGCCTTCAAAAGCAGAAAAAATACTTTCTGGAAATTAAGTGACGAGGCAAAGGCAAAGGGCGGCTTTATGGGTGAATCTCCCGCCGTGCCGGAAATCAACAACGGTGAATTTGAAGCAATGAAGGAAAAGGGAGATGTTCTTGGTATTTTTGTAGGACACGACCACAACAACAGCTTCATTATCAACAAAGACGGTATAGACCTTGCCTACTGTCAGGGTGCAGGCTTCAACACCTACGGCCCCGGTGCCAAAAGAGGTGTACGCATTTACACACTCAACGAAAATGATTTGAGAAACTATGAAGCATATTGTGTAACTATGGATGAGCTTTGTGATTTCAGACCCTCAAAACCCGTAAAGGAATTTGTATTCACGCATATGCCTTCCTCTATAAACGATGCTATCAGCCTTGCAAAGAAGGTCGGAATTGCATCAGCTGTTGCCGCCGGTACATATATAGCGATTAAAAAAATAATTAAATAAAAATAGTTACCCCCCGGCTTAGCCGGGGGTTCTTCATATGCGGGCATAGCCCTATGTTACTGGCATCGCCTCAAGGCGTACCCTACGACTACCAAATGCAAAAGATTGTTACTTGTTACCCGTAAACGGGTCTACATATTC
>JAZRQQ010000124.1:0-33845 GCA_045649935.1 Acutalibacteraceae bacterium
GGAGTAATCTTGCTTGTTTTTCCGAGAACAATCTTAAATGTAAGCTTCTTTGTTCCCTTGTACTTACCCTTGAAGGTTACAGTTACGGTATACTTACCGATTTCTTTTCTGCCCTTTGAATACTTAACTGTGTAATCTGTATCCTTCTTAAGCTTTTTACCCTTACTGTCTTTTACTGTTACAGACGGTTTTTTAGCTTTGCCGTCATAGGAATATTTAGTTTCAGATAACTTGATTGTCTTAAAGTTTTGTAAAGTTTCGGATGGTAAGGTGGATTTGTAAAGATCGGGAATACACAATCTGATATTGAAATACCTTCCGCTTTTTGCTAAAATAAAAGCAACGAGGTGATTGCAATGTTAAATGCTAACTGGATATGTCCTGCCTATAATATGGGTAAGGTATGTCCCCTTTTCAGAAAGGATTTCTCTATCGGTAAGAAAGCTGACTCTGCCACTCTATACATAACAGCACGAGGTGTCTATGAAGCAACTCTTAACGGTCAGCGTGTGGGTGATTTTATTATGGCTCCCGGATGGACCTCCTATCATAACCGTCTGCAGGTACAAGCCTATGATGTAACTCACCTTTTAAAAGAAGATAATACTCTGATTTTAGAGCTTGCCGAAGGCTGGTTCTGGCGGCTTAAAGATCCTCAGCCTAAAGCAATTATTGCTCAGTTACACATTGTCTATACCGACGGTACCGAAGAGGATATCAGCACAGACGAAAGCTGGCTTGTTGCAAAAAGCAATCTTCGGTTTTGCCATTTATATAACGGAATCAAATACAACGCTGCCCGCACACCTGTTTTTAAATACCGTGCATCAATTGCAAAAGATAATTCTCAAAATCTTCTGATACCCCAGGAAGGCGAAACCGTGACGGAACAGGAGCGTCTGAGCGTAAAAGAGATTCTCCATACACCCAAAGGAGAAACTATATTGGATTTCGGTCAGAATATTACAGGCTATCTCGAATTCACCGTAAATGCAAAGAAAGGCAAAAAAGTGGCCTTTTCCTTTGGTGAAATTCTTGATAAAAAAGGTAATTTCTATAACAAAAACTACCGCAAAGCAAAAGCACTCTATAAATACACCTGTAAAGACGGCGTACAGACATACAAGCCTAACCTCACCTTCTATGGCTTCCGATATGTAAGGGTTGATGCATATCCTGCTGAAATTCGCCCTGAAAACTTCACCGCCATAGTGGTGCACAGCGATATGAAGCGTACAGGATATATGGAGAGTTCTGACCCTATGCTCAACCAGTTAATCAGCAATATCATCTGGGGGCAGAAGGGCAATTTTCTCGATATTCCCACCGACTGTCCTCAGCGTGACGAGAGATTAGGCTGGACCGGTGATGCTCAGGTATTTGTCCGTACCGCCAGCTATAACTATGATGTGCTTAAGTTTTTTAAAAAGTGGCTGAATGATATGAAGGCTGAGCAATATGAAAATGGTGCCGTACCTGACTTCATACCATCCATATATCCCCGTAAGCCGAAAATCAGTACAGCCTGGAGCGATGCAATCGCTATCTGTCCGTGGCAATGTTATCTGACCTATGCGGATACTGAAATTTTAGAAAATCTCTTTGAGCCTGTTTGCAAATGGGTAGATTATATATCACACCAAACCACTAAGCCCAATTTATGGATTGGCGGTGACCACTATGCCGATTGGCTGGAGCTTGGAGGAAAATACGGAAAAGTCAAAGGTCCGACCCGTGACGATATTGTTGCCTCTGCCTATTACGCCAACACGGTAAAGCTGCTTGTTAAAATGGGCAAGGTGCTCGGAAGAGATGTTTCGGCTTATGAAGAACTGCACAAAAACATCCGCAGTACATTTATCAAAGAATTCCGTGATGATTTTAAAACCCAGACCGAGCATATAATGGCTCTTCAGTTTGAGCTTACAGATAAACCGCAGGCTGTAGCCGATTCTCTTGTTAAACTTATACACAGGCAAGGTGATATGATACAGACAGGCTTTGTGGGCACACCCTATATCCTGCACGTTTTATCACACTACGGATATGCAGACCTTGCGTATACTCTGCTTCTGAGAAAAGAATACCCCTCGTGGCTATACCCCATCACTAAGGGTGCCACTACTATATGGGAGCACTGGGACGGCATAAAACCCAACGGTGATATCTGGCCCGCCTCGATGAACTCCTATAATCATTATGCATACGGTGCGGTCGGTGACTGGATGTACAGTGTTATGGCAGGCATCAACACCGTTGAGGATGCACCCGGCTTTGAAAAAATCCATTTTGCACCCATACCGGATGACAGAATTGATTGGTTCAAGGCTGAAATTGACACAGTCAACGGCAAAGTGTCCTCCCGTTGGTGGCACGAAAACGGTAAAGTTAACTACGAAATCAACACTCCAGTTGAATCTACTGCAGTTATCGAAGGAAAGACATACAACCTTTCTCCCGGCATACATGTTTTTTAATTGATGAATTCTAATTTGTATGTCGACTCCCAGGTCTGCTCACATACTCCGAAAAATATGACGCTCTACAGCTGTAGTACATACGAAGCTAAGTTTTTGAGCCCTAAAAGCACAAAAAATCACCTGTTCATTTCTGAACAGGTGATTTTTACTAAAAGGCTGAAAACCCTTTATTTGTCTAATTATTACGAGCCTTGCCAGTAACAAGATCCTGAAAAGCAGAGCTTTTCAGGATCTTATTTTGAAGCCTCTTCAATAGCAACGGCACAGGCAAAAGTCATGCCAACCATGGGGTTGTTACCTAAATTCATCAGCTGTTTTAAGGTCTGTTTTTGAAAGGTTTTATGCCTTAAAATGCCCATAAATAGTGTCTATTGTTCCCTGGTGTATTTTGCCGTTGTAAAGTTTTGTAAACATAACAGGAAACAATATTTTAAACTCCGAATCACAATTAACATAATATTCACAATGAATTGAGTTAATACAGTTTTTTTCATTTTACACTATGCTTGTGAACTTGATTTGGTAGCTATGAAAACGAAAAAATACAAATGGATGCGAAATGATACCGTTGCTGTTATATTTTCATAAAAAAAGGATATACCGGCTCGGTATCCCGTTTGTATTAACAGAAAACCAGTATTTTATCACATAAATTCCTCCTATCGATATAGACGCTTTCTTACTAAAAGACAACGAAAAACATCGTTGTCTTTTTGATGTTATTGAAAAATTTAAATTTGTTATGATATTATATTCCAAACTGTAATTAAAGGATGATGTTAAAATGGCTGAAAAAATAATGGTTATAGACGATGAAAGGGATATTATCTTTTTACTTCGTGATTTCTTCACATTCAATGATTACGAGGTTATAACTGCACTCAATGCACAGCAGGCAACAGAGAAGCTCAAAGAAAATCCTGATATTATTTTACTTGATATAAATATGCCGAAGATGAACGGATTAGAGTTCTGTAAGCAAATACGAAATCATACAGATTGCCCAATAATATTTCTGACCGCAAGAACCGATGAAGCCGATATACTGTCAGGTCTTGCCGTCGGAGGCGACGACTATATAACAAAACCCTTCAACATCCGTGAGCTTCTCGGCCGTGTTCAGGCACATCTCAGACGTGAAAAGAGAGTTAAAGATAATACCGAAGAAAAAAACAGCGGCCTTAAGATAGATTATTCGGGTATGAATGTCAGCTTTAACGGAAAAACAATACCATTTACAAAAACTGAATTTGAAATTATTGAGTTTCTCTCTATGAATCCCGGACAGGTTTTCGACAGAGAAAAAATATACGAAAATGTCATCGGCTTTAACTGTGACGGAGACAACGCTGTTATAACCGAACATATCAGGAAAATAAGAAATAAATTCCAAAGTGCAGGTTGCAAATCTTACATCGAAACAGTATGGGGGTTAGGCTACAAATGGGTAAAATAAATCTGCGAAGAAATATAAAAATGAAGCCTTCTTTCTTTATTTTCGTTTTTATCTGTCTACTTGTAGCCTTAGGCTTTTCGATTGCAACTGTTCATATTGTGGATAAATTCGTGTCGACGGTTTCCGTTTTCTACATTGACGGAAGTGAAGATATCGACAGAATAAACGAAGACCGTGATGAAGATATTTATATAGCAGTTGAAACTATTGACGAGGATTTCACCGAAGATGATTCCGATGCTATTTTGTTTTACAGTCGAAACTGGATTGTAATCGCTTTGCTTATTTTCTACTTTATTCTTGCTATTTTTATTGCCTCACATATATTTTTCAAACTTAAACTGGATACGCCCTTAAAACAGCTTGAAGATGCAGCACAAAAAATTTCGGAAAAGGATCTCGATTTCGAGATTGAATATTCAGGCAACAATGAAATGGGTAAGCTCTGCGAATCCTTTGAAATGATGCGTCAGCAGCTTGCCAAAAACAACATTGAAATGTGGAATATGATAGAAGAACAGAAAAGAGTTCAGCATATTCTTGCCCACGACATCAGAACTCCCCTTACTGTTACAAAGGGATATACAGATATTCTTCTTGAATACATGCCCCAGGGTAAATGCTCTCAGGAAAAGATTCTTGAAACTTTGGAGTGTATCAACAGAAATACTATCCGTCTTGAAAATTTCATCAACCGTATAAGTGATATGCAGAAGCTTGATGAAATGAAGGTGTGTAAAGAAGATGTGGATGTTAAGACATTGTTTGAAGAATTAAAAAATAATGCCTCCATTATCTGCAAAGAAAAAACTCTTAAATTTGACAGTAACGGTAACTGTAATACCGTTTATACCGACAGTGCTATACTCGAGCAGATAATTACAAACCTTGTTTCAAATGCAGTACGCTATGCAAAAAATGAGATAAGACTTGATTGCAGTTGTGTTGACGGCGGAATTTTCATAACTGTTTCCGATGACGGAAAAGGATTTTCGCAAGAGGCTCTCAGACACGCCACCGAGGCTTACTTTACGGAAGAAGACAAAAATGAGGGCATACATTACGGGCTCGGTCTTTCAATCTGTAAGGAGCTGATTGAAAAATTAGACGGTAAAATGAGCCTCAGCAACGACAGTGGAGCAGTTGTTTGTGTCGAAATATAAAAATATAAAGTCAGGATTGTATGCAATATGCTTTCCTGACTTTTATATTCCAATTAACACATTATTCACAGCAAATTGTTAGAAAAATTGGAATAGTCCTTTACTATTAAAATGAAAAATCATAAAGAAAGGAATCAGAAAAATGACAATAATAAAATCTCATCCCTTCGGAATACAAAGAAAAATCGTGGCAAATATGACCGCAGATTCCAACAGAAACATCCCCCATGTTACATATATGTACGAAGCTGATGTAACAGAATTTTTTGCTTATTACAAAGAGCTTAACGCAAAGAATCCTGCCGACAAAAAGATTACCTTCAACACAGTAATTTTAAAGGTTATAGCAGAAGCCCTCAAGAGAGTTCCGAGTCTTAATGCTCATCTTGACTTTAACAGAAAGCTCGTAAGAGGTAAGCTTCACATCATCAAGGAAATCAACATCACAATGCCCATGATTTTCCCCAACGGTGAAATGATGACAGTAAACCTTATTGATTTCGGCAACAAAAACATCTATGAAATGACTGAATATATTGATGAACTAAAAAAGAAAATAGACAACTCAAATCTTGAGCATGCAATGTTTGAGGTATCATTCAGAGATACACTCATTGAGCTGAGCAAGGGTCATCCTATTTTAGCTTTTTACAGAGCTATAGGTTCGCTTACGGGTAAAGACAGACTCAAATTCAAAATTGAGGAAATCAAAAAGCACTATTCCATCCCAAGACATAAGCGTGTAACTGTCGATGACCTCAAACAGGGTACTGTTATGGTAACCAACTTCGGCTCACTTTACCCCAATCAGAAGGGAGCCGGTGCGATGCTTGAGATTATTCCTCCTCAGGTTACCGCTTATGCAATAGGCGCAGTTACCAAAAAGCCTGTTGTCGTAACCGAAAACGGAGAAGATAAAATAGTTATCCGCTCCATTCTTCCCATCTGTATTGCCTTTGACCACAGAGCACTGGATTTTGATGATATCATTCCTATGATAAAGACATTTGATGATATCTTTTCAAACTTTGACTGCATTTTTTCAGAATAAAAAACAGACACATCATCTGAGAAAACTCAAAAATGATGTGTCTAAGTTTTTAATGTTTAATTTTCACGTGAAGAGATTTTTAAAAAGAACCTCATTTTCCCTCTCCGTCGCACTTATAACATTTTTGAATGGTATACGGCTCATATCCGCTGAGAATAGCTTCCAGATCACTCTCACAATGCATAAATTTCACCAAGCCAGTTCCGTTACAAACTTCACATTTTTTTATAGGTGGAGCCTCATAATTGAGATCATTTATTTCGCAAATTTCAATTCCTTTAAGATGTCTTTTTCCGAATTCAGAATCCCTTTTTATATAAATGCTTTCTATTTTATTGTTATATTTACTGAAAGCAATTAAAATTGAATCATTAAATTTTCTTATCTCATATCCGCTTGATTTATTAAGCATTTCATTAACAGAACTATACGAACCTCTGTAAAGAGTATCTTCCTTTATCGTATAAATGTTATTATTACTTGCGTACTTATTTACATCTAAATAATATATTTTAAACACACCGTTTGACGAAAAAGGATGGACCTCACAGATTCCTGAAGGCATTTTTGAGAATCTGGATTTACCTGAATACAAAGACATTTCACATCTCACAGGTGCAGCTCCGAGAATATCAAAAACACAGCACACATCAGAGCTCGTATAAAATAAAACTGCAACTAAACCGTAAGGTCAGTTGCAGTTTTATTATGCTTTTTTATTTCCGGTAAAGACTGCTGAAGCTGTACACAAAACAAAGGATACAACTGTAAATATCAATATACAGATAAACACATCATTCCAGCCCTTTGTGTCGGCAATTCTGCCTAAAAGCGATGTGCTCATAGTACTTCCCACATAACAGAAGGTATTGAGCAGTCCTGCCGCAAGACCCGAGTCAATCTTATCTCTCGAATAAAGAGGAACAACACTTGTAATAACATTGTTTACCGCTGACATCAGACAGGCAACGCATCCGAAAAGAGCAAGTGTCACAGGTACAGATTTCAGATTAACGGTAAGAATTATAAGTCCAGTAACAATCAATGCACCAAAGTAAAAAATTCCGTTGAGTACGTTTTCGTTTTTCTCTCTTTTATGAAGAACATTAACCAGAGAAGTGCCGAATATTGAAAGCACGGGAAGAACAAGAGTAATGATAATTGAAAGTGAAGAAGGTACACCGAACTCCTCTTTCATAATAGAGGGCACCCAGGTAGTAACACCGTCTTTAATAAAGCCGTTGCTGATTGCCGAAACTAAAATCACGGCAATACTCACAGCTAAAGCAGGAGTAACAGAGAGCTTTTTTTCATATACTGCTTCATTTTTCACGTTCTTCTGCCGGCTGCTTTCGATTTTACCTATTCCGACAAACCACAAAACAACAACGATACCCACAACGGCAGACGCAACATAAAAGATTGAAGTCCAGCTCATTTTCAGAGCAGAAAAAAGTGCGGCAAGTCCGTATGCCGTAAATGTACCTGAGGCTACAGTTGTACTCATTACCATCACGGCTTTTGAAAGCTTATTGTCGGCAAGATTGTCTGAAAGGGTTTTGATAAGCGATGACCATAAAACCGATTGGAAGGCACCGTTAAAAAACCACAGATATTTCATTGTATCTATATCCTGATAAAATGTCATCAACAGATTAATGATACACGAGCCTGCAAGAGCAACGGCAACAGAATATCTGGTATTATATCTTTTGGAAAGCAGACCGTTCACCAGCTGACCTGCACCGTATGCAAAAAAGAAAAACGAGCTTACCAGACCTGCTTCTTCCTTTGTTGTGCCTAGCTGAGAAAGTATCTCAACCATAGAAGCGTTATAGTTGAGCCTTGCCACATAAGCACAGGTATACGCCGCCCAACAAAGAAAAATAAGAAAGTCTGATTTTTTATTTCTCAGTGAATTCATCTCTTTCCTCACCTCACTGTCACAGATTCACCAAAGAATTGTATCACTTTATAAAGATTAATTCAATATTAAAATTAAGAAAAGACTTACGAATCTTAATAGCTTAAAGCTTAACACCAAAAATTCACATCATAAAACTTTACAAAAACAGCCTCAGACCACTCCAAAAAGGGTGGTTTGGGGCCTTGTTTTTTTATAAATCGATTTCTTGTAAAGTTTTGTAAAGTTTTTCGGTCAAAAACCGCAAAAAAATCACCCTTCCGACTAATCGGAAAGGTGATCGAAAAATCTCAAAAGTGGCTTATTTACTTGCCTCTTCAATAGCAACTGCACATGCAACAGTCATACCAACCATGGGGTTGTTACCTGCGCCGATAAGGCCCATCATCTCCACGTGAGCGGGAACTGATGAAGAACCTGCGAACTGTGCGTCAGAGTGCATTCTGCCCATTGTATCTGTCATACCGTAGGAAGCAGGACCTGCTGCCATATTGTCGGGATGAAGTGTACGGCCTGTGCCGCCGCCTGATGCAACTGAGAAGTAACCAACGCCGTTTTCAACACACCACTTCTTGTATGTGCCTGCAACGGGATGCTGGAAACGTGTGGGGTTAGTTGAGTTACCTGTGATGGAAACACCAACGTTTTCGAGCTTCATGATAGCAACGCCTTCGGGAACATTGTCTGAACCGTAGCACTTAACCTTAGCTCTGTCACCGTTTGAATAAGCTGTTTCCTTGATAACCTTAACTGTTTCTGAATAGGGGTCAAATTCAGTCTGAACATATGTGAAGCCGTTGATTCTTGAAATAATCATAGCAGCATCCTTGCCGAGACCGTTAAGGATAACGCGGAGAGGCTGAGTTCTTACCTTGTTAGCGTTGAGAGCGATTTTGATAGCGCCTTCAGCAGCTGCGAAGGATTCGTGACCTGCAAGGAAGCAGAAGCATTCGGTTTCTTCGGAAAGAAGCATCTTACCGAGATTACCGTGGCCGAGACCAACCTGACGGTTGTCAGCAACTGAACCGGGGATACAGAAGGACTGAAGCCCTTCACCGATTGCAGCAGCAGCATCAGCAGCCTTTGTGCAACCCTTCTTGATTGCGATAGCACAACCTACTGTGTATGCCCACTTTGCATTTTCGAATGCGATAGGCTGAGTTTCTTCTACGATCTTGTAAGGATCAATGCCCTTAGCTGCGCAGATTTCCTTACATTCTTCAACTGAAGAAATGCCGTACTCTTTTAAAACAGCAAGAATTTTATCAATTCTTCTTTCATAACTTTCAAATAATGCCATGTCCGTCTACCTCCTTATTCTTCACGGGGATCGATATACTTAGCAGCATCAGCAAATCTGCCGTAAGTACCCATAGCCTTTTTGTAGGCTTCGTTCGGTTCCATACCCTTTTTGATGAAGTCTGTCATCTTGCCGAGGGAAACGAATTCATAACCGATAACCTGATCGTCAGCGTCAAGAGCCATTCTTGTAACATAGCCTTCAGCCATTTCAAGATAACGTACGCCCTTAACCTTTGTGCCGTACATTGTACCAACCTGTGAACGGAGGCCCTTACCTAAGTCTTCAAGACCTGCACCGATTGAAAGGCCGTCTTCTGAGAAAGCAGACTGGCTGCGGCCGTATACAATCTGAAGGAAAAGCTCACGCATAGCTGTGTTGATAGCGTCACAAACAAGGTCTGTGTTAAGAGCTTCGAGGATTGTCTTGCCGGGAAGAATTTCACTTGCCATAGCTGCAGAGTGAGTCATACCTGAGCAACCGATTGTCTCAACAAGAGCTTCTTCGATGATACCTTCTTTGATGTTAAGAGAAAGCTTACATGTACCCTGCTGAGGAGCACACCAGCCCACACCGTGTGTGAAACCTGAAATGTCTTTGATTTCGTAAGCCTTTACCCATTTGCCTTCTTCAGGAATGGGAGCGGGTCCGTGATGAGGTCCTTTTTTGACCGTACACATTTTTTCAACTTCATGTGAATAATTCATGATGAACAAATCTCCTTCCGGAATAATTATTGGTCGGACTGTTTGACAGCCCTGTTTTTTACCACTTTTTATCATAACAAAATTTTTCTTTTCTTTCAATAGAAAGAGCAGATATTTTTGTTACTTTTTTATAAATTTGCAGATTTACCTCTTATTTTCGTCTGACTTCAAAACCAAAGGGTGTAAGAGCAAGCTTTGCAAGCTTGAAATACTGCTTACCGAAGGGTATACCGATAACAGTTATGCAGAAGATAAGACCTATTATCAGATTTTCAAAAGCCATAGCTGCACCTGTGGAAACAATCCATATAATATTGGCAACGGTACTTATTATGCCCGTGTTTCCTTCGACAACCTCTTTATTGAAGGGCATAAAGGAAAGCTTTGCAAATTTAAAGCACTGTTTACCCAAGGGTATGCCGATAATTGTACAGCACCAGAGAATACCGTACAGACACCATATAAAAGCAGTTATTGCTCCGCCGAATATAACCCATATCAAATTACCTAAAAGCTTCATTTTCATAGCCTCCTCTATAAATTATATCCGATTTTCACCCTCACATATTATTCTGAGCTTTGCTGTTCAGAACAATATCATTTATTTTAACTCAACAGAAAGATTGCTTGCAGGGAAGGAATCCTTACCGAAGCCGAGAACTCTTGCAATCTGAACGGGAATCTGACGGTTCTTTACTGCCTCTCCTGCTGTAAATCCTGCATCGTCAGCTGATACAAAAAGAGGTACATTTACACCGGTGTGATTTCCGCTTGTGTAGTAATACTCCCCTGTCTTTTCCTTGAATTTGATACCGCCGGTCTCGTGGTCAGCAGTAACAACAACAAGAGTTTCTCCGTCCTCCTCTGCAAAACGCAGAGCAGCAGCAACAGCCTTATCAAATTCAACTGTGCTTAAGGTTGCATTTTCCATATCGTTGTTGTGGGAATGCTTATCTATACATGCACCCTCAACCATAAGGAAGAAGCCGTCCTCGTCAGCTGAAAGAATATCAATAGCCTTTTCGGTCATTTCTTCAATTGTAGGTGTATTGTTTTCATTCTTGCAGTACTTGAGGTCATCAAAGCTGAACTGAGCAAAGGAACGGCTGCCTTCACCGAGAGCCATAAGCTCATCCTCGTTTGTTACATAGGTAAAGCCCTTTGCTGCAGTATTTTCCTCATTGATGCTTTCACTTGCTGCACCCCATATAAGATCAAGGTCTGATTCAAGCTGGTCCTTGGAAATATCCTTTTCCATATCTCTTGAAAGAGCATGAGCTGAGAACGCAGAGGGAGTTGCACCGCTTGTCTTGTCAGTTGTAACAACACCTGCAGCCATACCTCTTGTCTTTACAAGCTCGGTAAGTGATAAAGGCACATTGAAATCACCTATTGTGAAGGGGTCAAAGGGGAATACGGCAACACTGTTCTGATAAACTCTGATACCGCAGGAAAGAGCTGTGCCGCCTGCTGCAGAGTCAGTAACAATAAGAGGAATAAACGCATCAGTTTCACTCTGACCTCTTACGGCCATAGTTTCCATTGCAAGCTTTACGCCTCTTTCAGCCTTTGTGGCACCGAGGGTATTTTCACCCATACCGTCACCTATCAAAAGAATAACATTTTTGTACTTGCCTTCACTGTAATCATCGCTGACATTACTGCTCATACCTGCAAAGCCGTAAAGAGTAAGCACAACAGCAACCATAACAGAAACTGCTTTTTTAATAACAATCATTATATTTTCTCCTCTCCGATTCTAAAGATTACGTATATTATATACCAATGTAAGTCCTTTTTCAATAACAAATATATTTTTTTGCCCGCCTTTCCGTTGCAAAGAAAGGAAACTTATGTTATCATACATAAAATTGCTTTTCGGGAGGAGAGTTAAAATGAAAGTCACAACCGGCTTCAGACATACCTTTTACGCCTCCTGTGCAGGCTATTTTGTTCAGGCAATAATCAACAACTTTCTGCCGCTTTTATTTCTGACCTTTCAGAAAAATTTTTCTCTGAGCTACGACAAAATTTCTCTTCTGATTGTGATAAACTTCGGTGTACAGCTTTTCGTGGATTTATTATCTGCATCATTTATAGATAAAATCGGTTACAGAAAGTCTGTTCTTGCGGCACATTTCTTTGCGTTCATCGGTCTTGCCGGCCTCGGCATTTTTCCGTTTGTCCTTCCGCCCTATACGGGAATTATTCTTTCTATCGTTATCTACGCTGTCGGCAGCGGTCTTATTGAGGTTATTATAAGTCCTCTGGTTGATGCCTGCCCCAGTGAAAGCAAAAGCGGCTCAATGAGTCTTCTTCACTCCTTCTACTGCTGGGGACAGATGTGCGTTGTGCTTTTTTCAACGGTTTTCTTTACTCTTTGCGGTATTGAAAGCTGGAGATATCTTGCTTTTATATGGGCTCTTGTTCCCCTTATCAACGGTATTTTCTTTACTCTTGTTCCCATCCCGAAGGCTCTTGAAAGCAATAAGGGAACCGATGCAAAGACTCTATTCAGGTCAAAACTTTTTTATCTTTTTGCCCTTACTATGCTCTGCTCAGGTGCAAGTGAATTGGCTATGAGTCAATGGGCATCAGCCTTTGCCGAATCGGGACTCAGAGTTTCAAAAACAACGGGTGATCTGCTCGGACCCTGTCTCTTTGCCGTTCTTATGGGAATCTCAAGAGTCTTCTATTCGAAAACCAGTGAAAAAATTTCCCTTGAAAAGGCTATGACCGTAAGCGGCGCAGTCTGTATTCTCAGTTATCTTACTGCTGCTCTTTCTCCCGTTCCTCTTCTTTCTCTTTTCGGATGTGCCCTGTGCGGTCTTTCCGTAGGCATTATGTGGCCGGGCACATTTTCTCTGGCTTCAGAAAAAATCCCTCAGGGCGGTACGGCTATGTTTGCCTTTCTTGCGCTCTTCGGTGACCTTGGCTGCAGTACAGGGCCTGCTATGGCAGGCAAAGCAATTACCCTTTCAGGAGGAAATATGAATATCGGTATGCTTGTATGCACCCTTTTCCCTCTTATTCTTATTATTGCGGTAAAAAGCTTAAAATCAGTTAAAAATAAATCATATCAGGAGTCCTTATGAATAAAAAATTCAGATCAACTATCCTTGCACTTCTCAGAGTAGCCGTTGCTATGGCTATTTTCGTTGTTGCCGTTATTAATTATGAAAAGCTTAAAAATATAGATGTAAGAGCCCTTGTTGACGCAAGTGAAACTATGACAATTGCTATTTTTACAATATGGGGCGTATATCTTGTAAAATCCGTTCTTTTCATTATTCCAGCCTCACTTATTTATATTTCAATCGGTATGGCATTCCCTACACCTACTGCCTGTCTTATCAGCCTTATAGGTATTATCCTTGAGGTAACGGTCACTTATTTCCTCGGTGTTTTTCTCGGCGGCGACTATGTTGAAAAGCTTCTTCGTAAAAGTAAGGGCGGTCAGAAAATTCTTGAAAAGAAGCTCAACGATAACTTTCCTGCCCTTCTCGGAATAAGAGCCTTGCCCGTTTTCCCTATTGACTTCGTCAGTCTTTTCTGGGGCGCATCAAGATGTAAATTCCCAAGATATTTTATTGCTTCTGTTGTAGGAATTATGCCGAGAGTTATTCTTTTTACTATCCTCGGTGACGGCATTTATGATTATATCCCTATCCACCTTATAATTAAAATTGTGATTTTCTGTATCCCCGTAGGGGCTGTGATTTATCTTATAAGGCATTTTATAAAGCTGAAAAAAGAAGGATAATATTTGTACAACAAGGAGTAATACCTCCTTAACCAAATCGGAATGCAACCCTGTAAGGTTGCATTTTTTCTTTTGTAAACTCAGCATACGACAATCAGACACCAAAAAAAGCGGAGACCTCACACGGTCTCCGCTACGCTTATATTAATATTTCTATTATTTCATCTGTGCCTTATAGTAATTCATAAGACAGCCCTCGAGTATGATAGTTTTCTCCTCTTCGGTAAGGCCCTTTACATAAAGAGTAATATCCTCTGTGCCGTCCTTTGTAATCACCTTTGCAGGAATTTCTTCCTTGCCGTTTCTGATAGCATCTCTGATACCGGGAACGAATACATAATCTCCGTCAGAATAATTGAATTCTCTGTCCTTATCAATAGTGAAGGGAAGAATACCCCAGTTGATGCAGTTGCTGCGGTAACGCTTTGTTGCAAATTCATAGCAGATATTACCGAAGCCTCCGAGGACCTTCTGACATGATGCAGCCTGCTCTCTTGCAGAGCCGTCACCGGGACGGCAGGCAAATACGCAGGAGCCGAACTGAGTGTGCTTTGCAGCTTCCTCAGCACTGTCACAGACCTTACTGAGAACTGCATTTACCTCTTCTGAAGCAGATTCTCTTCTCTTGGCTTCTTCCTTTGCTACCGCCTTGGCTCTTGCAACATACTCAGGCTCACGGCGTGAAAGAGCAAATTCAGCAAGCTTAAGGGGATTTGAACGGTAAGAAGATGTCTCACCTGAAGGAATAAGCTCGTCAGTTGTTGTAACATCATCGTGGATTACGCAGGCAAGCTTCAGAAGAAGATTGTCCTCAAGAGCATACATCTTCGGCCAATCAGTGATGTTGGGACCGAATCTGAGCTCAGCTTCTTTTTCAGCCTTGCCGAAGCCCTGATAAACTCTCTTTTCATATACGCCCTTTTCAAAGGTATATGTGCTGTCATATTCAGGAATTTCAATATCGGTTGCAGCAGTAAGAACGCCCTTGTTAAGAGCAGTAGCTGCAATAGAACGTGCATCGGTAAGTGCAACGGAAGCCAGCTGACCGTCACCGGGCTTACTGCCTTCTCTGTTGGGGAAGTTACGGGTAGTATGACGGATAGAAAGACCGTTGTTTGCCGGTACGTCACCTGCACCGAAACAGGGACCGCAGAAGCAGGGCTTGAATACTGCTCCGGCTTCAAGAAGCTTTGACTGTACTCCGTTTTTAATAAGAGCAAGGTTAACGGGAACACTTGAAGGATAAACGGAAAGATTAAAATATCCGTCACCGGTGCTCTTTCCGTCAAGAATAGCTGCTGCCTCACAGATGTTTTCGAACATACCGCCGGCACAGCCTGCAATAACACCCTGGTCAATATAAATTTTTCCGTCTCTTACCTTATCTGTAAGTCTGAAATCAACCTTATCACCGAACTGAGCCTTTGCAGCCTTTTCAACATCATAAAGAATATCGGGATTCTGCTGAAGCTCGTGGATTGTATAAGCATTTGAGGGGTGGAAGGGAAGAGCAATCATGCTTTCAATTGCCGAAAGGTCAACTCTGATTGCCATATCGTAATATGCAACCTTTTCAGGAGAAAGAGCCTTGTAATCCTGAGGTCTGCCGTGAATTGTATAGAAATCCTTTACGGTTTCATCTGTCTCCCAGATTGAGGACAGACAGGCAGTTTCCGTAGTCATAACGTCAATTCCGATTCTGAAATCCATTGAAAGATTTTTCACACCGGGACCTACAAATTCAAGAACCTTATTAGTAACAAGACCTTCCTTGAACACTGCACCGCAAAGAGCAATTGCAACGTCGTGAGGACCTACGCCTCTCTTAGGAGCATTTTCAAGATATACAAGCACAACCTGAGGAGGATTCACATCCCAGGTATTTGAAAGAAGCTGCTTTACAAGCTCGGGACCGCCTTCACCGACGCCCATTGTACCCATAGCACCGTATCTTGTGTGGCTGTCTGAGCCTAAGAGCATCTTACCGCAGCCGGTCATCATTTCACGGGCATACTGATGAATAACTGCCTGATTGGCGGGAACATAGATTCCGCCGTACTTTTTTGCGGCAGAAAGTCCGAAAACGTGGTCGTCCTCGTTGATTGTTCCGCCGACAGCACAAAGACTGTTGTGGCAGTTAGTAAGAGCATAGGGAATAGGGAACTCCTTAAGACCGCTTGCTCTTGCCGTCTGAATAATACCTACATAGGTAATATCGTGAGAAATAAGAGAATCAAATTTTATTCTCATTTTCTCATCATCTTTTTTTGTATTATGTGCGTTTAAAATTGAATAGGCAATTGTACCGTTTCTGTCCTTACGTGAGGAAAGCCCCATTGAGGAAAGCTTTGCCTCCTGCTCTTCGGGTGTGCCGTCAATCAGCTCTCTTCCGGCAACAAGATGTACGCCATGATTGATAATTTCCATCATTTATAAATTCCTTTCTTCTCAATTCACAATTCAGTATGTTCGTCTGTAAACTGAATTTATCTCTCTGAAATAAGCCTTGTCTATAGCATTGAGTGCATCGTCACTGAATCTTACCTTCCAGTTCTTTTCACTTGTACCGGGAGTATTCATTCTTGCGTCTGCACCGAAGCCGCACATATCCTGCACGGCAACAATTACCGTATTGGCACTGCTTCTCCATACAGCCTCAATAACTGCACGGCAGGATCCGCTTCTGTGACCTCCGTCACCCCAGTTATTACCACCGTAGCAGCAATAACGCAGAGCATACTGTCTTTCTGCCTCGCTTGCTTCCCAGAGCCAGCCTAAAATAGTATTGTTATCGTGAGTTCCCACATAGGCAACCGTATTTTCCGGATAGTTATGGGGAAGATGTGTACTGTCTCCGCCGGGATCAAAGCCGAACTGTATTACGCGCATACCGGGGAACTGTGTATCCTCAAGAAGCTTTACAACATCCTCACCGAAGGTTCCGAGATCCTCAGCAATAATATCTGCATCGGGTATCTGTCTTTCAACCTCGTCAAAAAGCTTCATACCGGGTCCGTCAATCCATCTGCCGTTTTTAGCAGTCTTGCTTTCAGCAGGCACGGACCAGTAGGATGCAAAGGCTCTGAAATGATCGATTCGGACTCTGTCATAAAGCTTCAGTGATGCAGTAAGTCTCCGTATCCACCAACGGAAGCCTTCTTCCTCCATTTTTTTCCAGTTGTAAAGAGGATTGCCCCAGAGCTGACCCTCTTCGGAAAAATAATCGGGAGGTACACCCGAAACCTCAGTAGGTGCAAGACTCTTTTCGTTTATTTCGAAAAGTCCTCTCTCACTCCATACGTCAGCACTGTCACGGCTTACATATATAGGCATATCACCCAGAATAAAGATGCTGTTACTGTTTGCATACTCCTTGAGTCTTCTCCACTGAGTGAAGAAAATATATTGGGTGAAAATGTAAAAATCAATTTCTTCTCTGAAGCGTGCTTTGTCTTCCTGTGCTTTTTCGTACCGGGCGTGCTTTTCATCCCACTCCCACCAGGGCTTATGAGAATAAAAATCTCTCAGTGCCATAAAGTAAGCGTAGTCCTCAACCCATTTGTTCTGCTCTTTGAAAAGACCGATAAGCTCCTTTTCGGAAGAATCGATTTTCGAAAAAGCCTCTTTAAGTGCAGAAAGTCTCTTTTCGTAGGAAAAGCTGTAATCTGCCGAATATATTGTATCGGGATACTCGTTTTCCTTCAGAGTATTTTCACTTATGAGACCCTTTTCGTAAAGTGCATAAGGATCAATAAGACAGATATTACCTGCAAAAGCACTGAAGGAACAGTAGGGTGAGCCCGTAGGATCAACGGGATTCAGAGGAAGAACCTGCCAGTAACGGAAATCCATATCCCTGAGTTTATCAATAAAATGCTCGGCATCCTTACCCATAACACCGATACCGTATTTACCCGGCAAGGATGATATATGCATAAGCACACCTGCTCTTCTTTTGTGCGCCATTTTTCCACTCTCCGTGATGTATAATAAATCATTATACAATCAAAACAACTATCTTGCAAGATGTTACGGCATAAAACTTAAAACAACACTCAAAAATATTGACAAGAAATAATTATGACAATATAATTGTTTAAACAGATTCCCTTCAGAGGAGGTGCTATGCTTGTTAGGTATTGTTGATGTAGGCGGAGGTATACGCGGAGTATATTCAAGCGGAATATACGATGCTTTTCTCGATAAGGGCTTTAAAGCCGATTACTGTATAGGTGTCTCAGCAGGTGCCGCAAATCTTATCACATATATTGCACAGCAAAAGGGAAGGACCTTTACCTTCTATCACGAATATTTTCAGCGAAAAGACTGTATAGGTCTTGAAAGCTTCATAAAGCACGGCTCCTTTCTGAATCTCGATTATCTGTATTCAACCTTAAGTAACGAGGGTGGAGAAAATCCCCTTGACTTCCGTACTGCCGCAGAGTCAGATATTTCATTCAGGCTTGTAATTTCCAGAGCAAAGGACGGCAAAGCCTGCTATATTGATAAAAGCCAATTCACCCTTAACGATTATATTTATCTTAAAGCCACCTGCTGTCTTCCTCTGGTATGCCGTCCCATAAATATCGACGGTGATGACTACTATGACGGAGGACTTGCCGACCCGATACCCTTCAGAAAGGCTTTTGAGGACGGCTGTGATAAGGTAATAATTATTCTGACCAAGCCGAGAAAGGAATATCTCCTTCCTCTTGAATATCTTCCCCTTATAAGGCGTTTTTCCCGCCGTTATCCGGAAATACTTTCTCTTGCAGAAACTATGCATCTGAGAAATAAGGAGTCTCTTAAAGAAATTGAAGAGCTTGAAAAGCAAGGCAAGGTTATTGTACTTGAGCCGGAGGACTGCTTCGGTATGAAAACTCTCTCCAGAAATCAGGATTCCGTTGTCAGAATGTATGAGCAGGGGTACAGAGACGGTGAAAGTCTTCTCAAGCAGCTGCAGAAATAAAGAACTGTATAAAAACTTAAAAGCAAGCTAACAGAATTTATCGACAGACTGAAAAAGGAGCAGGGTATAATTCCTGCTCCTTATTTTTTTATTTATGGATTCTGATAGCTGTTACGGAATACATAGGTGCTGTATAGTTGAATTTTGCACCTGCGCCTTCAAGGGTAAATTCTTCCATAATACAATCTTCCTGTGCACCGAGAATATTGTCATTGTCAAGACTGTCACCTGCAACCTGATTTACTGTTGCAAGGCTGCTGATCTGACCGTGATTTGCAATATCGATTGCAAAGGTTCTGTCTGAGCCTGTAACGTTTACAAGCTTGATGATGATATCACCGGTTTCTTCGTCATATGAAACAACCTGATATGCCTCTGCTCTTGTTGTGCTTTCTGCATTGTAGTCGAGCTGAAGCTCACCGTCAATATATCCCTTGATATTTGTGCCGTCAACAACAAGCTTTATTTCATATGTTCTGCCCGTTTCTACTGTGAAATCAGTCATTGTGCCGGGAATACCGTCAGTCTTAGCGCCGTTTCTGACTCTCTGAAGACCTGTTTTGGTATTATCCCATCCGCCGATATTCCAGAAGAACATATTTTCATCGTCCTGAATAAGGAAAGGAATATAGAAGCCTTCTGCACCCTCAGTCTTTGTTGCTTCAAAGGTGTAGGTGTAATCTGTCCATTCCTCTTTACCGAAAACAGCAATTGCACCGTAGGGATTGTATGCAAGCTCAGTTTCCTTCTGTAAAAGCTTACCCGACTTTATCTGCCAGTCTCCGGGAGTTTTCTTAATCCAGTTCCACCACAGATTAGTGGGAAGAGAGAACTTATCCTGAGCAAGAGTTTTGCCTGTCTTGTTATCTGTAATCTTTACATTATCAAATTCAGCCTTGGTGTACCATGTGCCGAGACCTACCTTACCCGTAAGCTCACCGACCACAGCTCCAGCACCGCTGAGCTCAGATGAAAGAACAGAATCACCCACGTTGTTACCGAAGAGCTTCTGAACGTAGTAGTTGATAGAGCCCGTTGAAAGATGATTGTTGAACCAGATAAGGTCAGGAGCCCAGTGTGTTGCCGTAAGGTTACCGAAGAGAGGTGCATAAGCTGCCATTTCAACGATATCACCGTTTCTCTCAAGACCTGTCATAAATGCAGCCTCGGCAAGTGCTGCTTCAAGTCTGTTGCTTCTTGCAGCATATTCACCTACAAATACCTTAAGACCGCCTCCGTAAAGAGTATCTGTCATTGATTCAATGTCTCTTGAATAATTCTTTTCGTCATAATAGTCTGTATTATCAAGGAACCAGTCGGGATCGTTATAATAATGCTGGTCCGTAGCACCTGCAAATTCGTCTATATCTGTAATACCGTTTTCGGTTACGTAATCCTTTGCGAATTCGTAGGAGGGCAGATAGTTAAGACCGCTTACGCCGTCATCTGCGCCTGCTGAATAAATAAGCTCAATGCCTTCGTAAAGTGCGGGATTCTGTTTCTTTGCCTTATTGAAATACTTAAGGAATTCAACATATCTTTCGTAATATACTTCGCCTTCGTTTTCGTTACCGATACAGATATACTTAAGCTCAAAGGGCTCGGGATGACCGAGAGAAGCTCTTACCTTACCCCATGTGGTATTTACATCGCCACGGCAGAATTCAACAAGGTCAAGCATATCGTCAAGATACTGTGCAAAGTTTTCTGTGTATGTAACGCCGTCAGCCTCAAATATATCACTAGTGGGTCCCTTGCCTCTCATCTGACAGTAAAGACCGCAGTCAATAACGGGAACACCTATAGCGCCAAGATCTTCAGCAAGCTGGAAATATTCAAAGAAGCCGAGACCGTAGCTCATATAGCAGGGAAGTGTATCCTCTGTAACATCAATAGCTGTCCAGATATTGATACCGTATTTACGTGCAGCCACATCACCGAAGAGACCGCCGAAATCAAGAGGCTCATCATTCTGACCGACACCGAGAGAGTTTTTCCAGTTATACTGTGTTTCATAATCCCAGCCTTCGATAATGCATCCACCGGGGAAACGAAGAAATGAAGGATTAAGTGCTTCAAGCTTTTCGGCAAGATCCTTTCTCATACCGTGACCCTTGTAAGTCTCTGCAGGGAAAAGAGATACCATATCAACAGCAATCTTTCCTTTACCTGTAAGCACCTGAAGATATACATCAGAGGATGCAGAAACGGCTGAAGTAAGGCTTACCTCATACTTTGTCCACTCTGCTGTAACAGCGGGAATCACAGCTTCAGCTGCAACCTTGCCGCCTGCAACAAGTCTTACCGTAAGACCGCCGCTGCAGCCCTCAAGACCTTTAGCATAAACGGAAAAATTATAATCTTCCTTTTCAATTGCCATGCCTTCAAGAAAGCCCTTGTTGGCAATACCGGCAGGAGCATCAGACTTATTTTCAATTACTGCATAATATGTATTGTTTTCGTTAAGAGGTGAATCCTGACTTACACGGATATCTGCACCGCCCACACTGCTCCAGCCGTGAAGCTGATCACCTGCAGCAAGCTCACCGTATTCAAATGAACGGTTGATAACCTTTTCTGCATAAAGACCGCCGTCAGCAGCAAAGTTGATATCTTCAAAGAAAATACCGAAAAGCATATCACTGATATCGTGAATTTTATCTGCCGCATCAATATTCAGTGTGTAATCTGCATTGGCAGAATCGTAAGCTGAAATTGTATTTGATACGGGACGTGTGATTTCACTGCCGGGTATATCTCCTGCGCCGCAACCGATACCGATTGTAGTCAGAACAGCCATAAACCAGGCAATAATTTTTTTATAGAATGCATAAATCCTTTGATTCATCAGAAAAGTCCTCCTTTTTTTCTGTAAAGTTCTGCATACAGATATATAATATTAAAATATTGCCTTATTGTCAAGAAAAATGAGCCTTCCTACTATAAAAACAGTCATATTCTCCCCTTCCGTGGCATAGATTTTTTCAGGGGGCATGATATGAACTTTTTAGCCGAAGAAAGAGCCGCTGAGCTCGCAAGATACATAATTGAAAATTCCTGCACGGTAAGGCAGACTGCAAAAGCCTTCCGTATAAGTAAATCCACCGTCCATACAGATGTTACAGAAAGGCTTTCAAAAACAGACCCTGACCTTTACAAAAAAGTCAGAGCCGTCCTTGATACAAATAAAAAAGAAAGGCATCTGCGCGGCGGCATGGCAACAAAAGAAAAATACCGTAACAAAGCACATACTCCTCATAAAGAAAAGACTTCCGGTCAGACATAAGGTCGACCGGAAGTTATTTTAATTTATATCTAATAAGGTTATATACCGCCGCCTACTGAGCCGTCCCATGTGTCAACGGTTGTAGCCTTCATTTCTTCTTCGTCGAACCAACGTGTTGTAACAGCCTTGGTTTCAGTGAAGAAACGGAATGCATCCTTACCGAGGCAATGGAGATTGCCGAAGAAGGAGAGCTTGTGACCGGTGAAGGGGAATACGCCTACGGGTACGGGAATACCAACGTTTACGCCTACCATACCGCCGTCAGTTCTCTTTGCAAATTCTCTTGCATAGTAACCACTCTGAGTGAAGATAACTGAGCCGTTAGCAAAGGGATTGCGGTTCATAAGAGCAAGACCCTCTTCAAAGCTCTTTACTCTCTTTACGCAGAGAACGGGTCCGAAGATTTCCTGTGTGCCGACAGTCATTTCTTCTGTAACATTGTCGAAGATTGTGGGACCTACATAGAAGCCCTTTTCTGCACCGGGAACAACAACGTTTCTGCCGTCAAGAACAAGAGTGGCACCCTCTTCGATACCCTTGTTGATCCAGCTGATAACAGAAGCCTTATGCTCTGCAGTAACAACGGGACCGAGAGTTGATTCGGGATAATATGCAGGGCCGATTTTAAGCTCTTCAGCATACTGCTTGAGAAGAGCAACAAGCTTATCAGCAATGCTTTCCTGAGCGACAACAACGGGAAGAGCCATACATCTTTCACCTGCACAGCCGAAGGCAGAGTTGATAATACCTCTTGCGCTTCTTTCGAGTGCTGCATCCTCAAGAACGAGTGCGTGGTTCTTAGCTTCACAGAGAGCCTGAACTCTCTTGCCTGTAGCTGCTGCTTCCTTATATACGTGAAGACCTACCTTTGTTGAACCTACGAAGGTTACACCCTTTACATCAGGATGCTTGAGGAAAAGGTCAGCTTCAACTCTTGAGCAGGTTACAAGGTTTACAACACCCTTGGGAAGACCTGCTTCGTAGAGAAGCTCGTTGAGCTTCATAGCTGTCATCGGTGTCATTGATGCGAGCTTGAGAACGATTGTATTACCTGATGCGATACAGCAGGGAACCATCCAGCCCATAGGAATCATACCGGGGAAATTAAAGGGAACGATACCTGCAAATACACCTACGGGTTCATAATAAAGGGTTGTATCATAGCCGCTTGATGTATCTCTCATTGAGTCACCGAGAAGTGAAACGGGAGCAGTAATAGCAAGCTCAACAGGCTCCTTTACCTTAAGGATATCACCCTTTGCTTCAGAAAGAACCTTACCGTGCTCAAGTGCACAAAGCTCTGCAAGCTCGTCAAGATGCTCAACAAGAAGCTCACGGAATTTGTAGAGAACCTGAACTCTCTTCATAACAGGTGTATTTGACCATGCGGGGAAGGCAGCCTTTGCACTTGCAATAGCAGCTTCAACTTCATCTGCAGTACAGCAGGGTGTTTCAGCAATAACTTCGCCTGTGCTGGGATTGTAAACAGGCATATACTTTTCAGTCTTTGATTCTACCCACTGACCGTCAACGAAATAACGTAATCTTTTTACTTGTTCCATTTTATGTAACTCCTTATATTTATTTTAATTACTACATTATATTAAGCCATAATTTTTATAATAAATCAAGAGAATAAAGAAAATTTTTACTCTTACAGCAAACTTTTTTCTTTAATAAAGTCAATAACCTGACCTATATTTTCAAGTACAGCAGCACCCGTTTTCTCAAGGTCTGCACGGGGATTATGCCCCCTTGCTATCAGCACACAGTCACAGCCTATGCTTTCTGCCACCTCATAATCGTGGGTAGTGTCACCGACAAAGAGAACGTCCTTACCCTCAGCGCCCTTTTCAGCCATCCACATTTTTGCAATTGCAACCTTGCTTTTCGCATATATGTCACCTGTACCGAGAATATCAGAAAACAGATGATCTATTCCGTGAAAGGAAACCTGACTGAAAAGCCATTTATTCTCGGTCATGGAAAGTATAATCTGATTGATACCCATAGCCGTGAGCTGTCTTACGGTGCTTTCTGCATCTTCAAAGATTTCAGCCTCATGAAAGCGTTTTTCGTATTCGTAGGTGTAATCCCTTGCAATATCCTCAAAACGTTCATTTTCAAGATCGAAGCCCATTCTTTCATAGAATTTTATTATAGGAAAAGCGAATATACGGTGATATTCCTCTATGCTTTTCATCGGGGGCAGATTTCGGTCTGAAAGAAGAGTGTTTTCTATTTCAAAGTTAATCTGCAGATCATCTAAAAGTGTACCGTTCCAGTCCCACATTATATGCTTATAAGCTGACATTGACATCCTTCCTTTTTACTCTGTATTTTCAGATAAGTGTTTCAATGAGTGCAATAAGCTCTCCTAAATTTCTGATTTCAGAAAGCTCTTCATCTGATATCTGTATATCGAATTTATCTTCAATTTCCATAATAATTTCAACCATATCCAGACTGTCTGTTCCGAGCTCGGCAAAAGTCACACCTTCATTAAGGTCGAAGTCCTCCTCCAGACAGAGATTCTCTCTTAAAATATCACAGACTGTTTTGTAAATGTTCATACGCGGTTTCTCCTTTAGGTTTTGCTACATTCATATTATTCACCCTGAGGTGCTTTGTCAATAGAAATAAAAAATCTTTTACATGTCTATATTTACCTTTGTTACCGGCAATATCCGTGCCGTAATTCTGAGTTTTAAACGCCTTAAAAGTATATTTTCAGAAAACTCTGACAATATTCTTTCCGAGGAGTGATTTTATGAAACTTAAAGCTGTTGAAATATCAGCACTGTCGGCTCTGATTCTTACGGTTATAATGACTCTTTCTTTTGAAAGCACCTGCAGCGGTGTCAGAGAAAAGGTACTTCGGCTTCACGTCATAGCAAATTCCGATTCCGTCAGTGATCAGGCTCTCAAATACGCCGTCCGTGATGAGCTTCTCAAAGACGGCGAAAGCATCTTTTCAGGCTCTGAAACGGCAGATGAAGCAGAAGGAAAAATCTCAGACAACATACTTTATCTTAAAGAAACAGCTGAGGCTGTAATTCAGAGAGAGGGCTACGGCTACCCTGTAAATATTGACGTCGGCAGAACATATTTCCCTACAAGAGAATACGGTGATGTGACTCTTCCCGCAGGATACTATAACGCAGTAAGAGTTATAATCGGTGAGGGCAAGGGAAAAAACTGGTGGTGCGTAATGTTTCCGCCCTTATGTCTGCCTGCTGCAAGTGAAAAAAATCCGGAGCTTTCTGACATTCTGAATGAAGAAGAGATGAAGCTTGTCAACGGAAAAGAAAAATACGAATTACGGTTCTGGTTTGTTGAAAAGTACTATGAACTCAGAGAAAAATTTATTGATTAACCACAAAGGTAAATTTTGCAAAATCATTGTCAATTTCTTAAAATAATGTTATCATTAACATTAACAAGATATTATTAAGGAGTGACAAATATGAAGACTTGCGATATTCTTATTGTCGGTGCATCCACAACCGGCGGTTGGTTTGCCTGGCAGATGGCAAAAAAAGGCTTTAAAGTAGTAGTTCTTGAAAAGCAGAAGAAGGAAAATGTATCAAGAGAATACGATATTTTCCATATGGGTAAGCCCGATATGGAAAAATTTGACCTTGAAATTCCCGAAGAAAGCAGCCCCGTTCACGGCTTCCAGTTCCCCGGCTCCCCTGCCCGTTCACCCTACGGAAACTATCCGAAGCCTCAGGAAACCGGCGGAACTATCGGTATGCATAAGCACGAATTCATTCTCAGAATGAACGAAAAGGCTGAAGAAGCCGGTGCAGAAATCATTTACGGCGCACCCTTCGTGGACTTTATCTATGACGAAAACGGAAAAATTGCCGGTGCAAAGTATGAAACCGAAAAGGGTGAAGAGGAAATTTCCGCTAAGCTTGTTGCTGACTGTTCAGGTATCCCCTCTGTAGCGAGAACAAAGCTTCCCTCCTCCTCTTATGTTGAGAATTTCAAGCTTACCCCCAACGACATTTTCTATGTTGTCCTTTATTATGCAAAGTATACCGATGAAAAGGTTGATCCCAGAGCTCTCGACGCTTTCTTTATGCAGTATAAGGCATGGTCTGCTCCCTCAGGTGACGAAAGAGGAGCAATCTTAGGTGTCGGTGCAAACTATTCCTACGAATATGCAGAAGAAATCTTCAAGGATTTCAGAAAGAATGTTCCCTGGCCTGAATACACCGTTGATAAGATTGAAAAGGGCCGTACTCCCTATCACAGAACTCTTTTCTGCTTCGTTGATGACGGCTTTATTGCAATGGGTGATACTGCATTCCTTACAAAGCCCACCTGCGGTGAGGGCTGTACCTCTGCTCTCTATCAGGCAGAAATTGCTGTTGATGTAATTTCAAAGCTTCTCAACGAAGGCAAGGAGCTTTCTCAGCGCAATATGTGGTCTATCAACAAGAGATACGTTGATGTTCAGGGTAAAGCATTTGACTCTCTGCGTCCTCTTCTTACGGGTATTGTTCAGGTTAACTATGACGAAGCTGAATACCTCTTCAAGAACGACGTAATCTTCAGCAAGAAAATCCTCGGCGGTATGGGTGAAGAGCTTGTAATGACTGCCGGTGATATTGCCAAAATTGTTTCTACTCTCTCTGCCGGTATTGCAACACGAAAAATCAGACCCTCTGTTATCGGTGCAATTGTAACCGGTCTTCTCAAGAGCATGGAGGTTACAAAGCTTTATGAGGCTTATCCCGAAACTCCCGACGGCTTCCCCGAGTGGAGATCAAAGGCTCTTAAGCTCTGGAGTGAAATCAAGCCTATGTCCGAAACCTGTGACAAAGAGCTTCTTAAGAAATTAGGCAACATCTGATAAGTACATAAATTATGCCCCGTCTTTCAATCACTGATAAGCGATAAGGACGGGGCTTACTGCTGTCTGAAAAAATAAAAAGCCGTCATATCAGCTTAAAGCTTTTACAACGGTTTTATCCTATGATTTTTTATTTCAAAATGGCTACGATGCTTATAGCTTTTTTTACAGCTGCATCTGAACATTATTTATTCTTTGAAATATAATCCTTGAGTATTAAATTTATGAACTGTGAAAAAGAACGGTCATCTTTTTCAGCCATATCTTTGATTTCTTTTATTACATCACTGTCAAGGGTAATACTTACGTGTTCTTTCAAAGGCTTCATTATGCATCAACTCCTACAAATAAGATACCACAAAATGATGCTTTGTATTGACAAATGCTTCAAAGTATTATAAAGTAACATTAAATAACACATCCAAAAAGAGGGAACAATAATGAAAACAGCTATAGTAGGTTCAAGGACCTTACATATTGATAATTTTGAAAGCTATCTGCCCGAAGGTACAACAGAAATCATAAGCGGAGGTGCTAAGGGTATAGATACCTGCGCCAAGCTCTACTGTGATAAAACAGGACTGACTATATCCGAAATATTACCCGAATACGAAAAGTACGGCAGAGGCGCCCCTATTGTCAGAAACCGTAAAATAATCAATGATGCCGATTTCGTTCTTATATTCTGGGACGGCGTTTCCAAGGGCACAAAATTCATAATAGACGGATGCAGGAAAAACGGTAAAAGCCATAAGATATATATTATTTATAAGACATAAAAAAGAGAGGTCGCATCAGCGACCTCTTAATTATTATCTGTTAAATACAGCTGAAAGTCTCTTCATGGGCTTCTTTCTTCTGTGCTTCTTTGTTGTCTGGATAGGTGTAGTGATGAGCATCTTTGTAAGTACACTCCAGAAAATAACAAGAATATACATACCGAATACTGCATAGAAGCCTGCTGAAAGAGTTGCAGAGCTGACAGTAACAACTGCCGTAAGAAGCTTGACCCATGTACTGTCGGAGAACATACCGACAAGATCAGTAAGAGGAATTTCACCGCCTACAATCTTATCAAATGCAAGTCTGCCGATAACAATACAGATAAAGCAGAGAACAAGACCTGCAACGGACATTGCAATAACAGTCTTTTCCTTACCTGTCGCTGCAGCAACAACGCCAACAGCAAGGAACATAAGCAGAGTAAGAACAAAGAAAACAATAAATGCAATAATATGAGGAAGAACGGGCTCGATAATAGCAAGGAAGCTTGCACTTTCTGTAGCTGCTTCCGTTGCTGCATCTGTTGCAGCCTGTGTACCTGAAAGGTCAGTACCTAACAGAAGCTTGATAATTTCAAAAGCCGAAAACTCATATCTTGTTGCAACACCGAACTGTGAAGCAAGGGTGATAATAGATGTAATTTCTTCTGATGCACCGCCGATTGTGAAGAGGAAGAGCTTGAGCAGAAAGCCCATTACAACAGCTCCGACTGCAAGAATCGGTGTGATAATACGATAAGCAATTTTCATTTTATTTACTCCTTTATTATTTCCATGAAGATTTAAGGTCAACAGTTCTGTTAAATACAATTTTATCCTCAGAGGATGTTGTATCTACGCAGAAGTAACCCTGACGCATAAACTGGAAGGTATCGCCCACCTTAAGGTCTTTGATTTCACCTTCAAGCTTACAGCCTTCAAGAATCTGTAATGACTCCGGATTCAGATTATCCTTGAAGGAGCCTTCAGATTCGTCTGAGGGGTTGGAAACCTTGAAAAGACGGTCATAAAGTCTTGCTTCAAAATCTGTGGAGTGCTTTGCACTTACCCAGTGAAGAGTACCCTTGACCTTTCTTCCGTCAGCAGCGTTACCGCCCTTGCTTTCGGGATCGTAGGTACAGTGAACAGCCGTTACCTCACCGTTTTCATCGGTATCATAGCCTACACATTTAACAAAGTAAGCACCTCTTAAACGCACCTCATTACCGGGGAAGAGACGGAAATACTTTTTAGGAGGCTCAATCATAAAGTCCTCTTTTTCAACAAAGATTTCCTTTGAGAATCTGATTGTTCTTGTTCCCATTTCAGGCTTGTCCTGATTTATGGGAAGCTCAATTTCTTCTGAAAGGTCTTCGGGGTAGTTATCGATAATAACCTTAAGAGGTCTGAGAACAGCCATAGCTCTGGGAGCATTCTCATTAAGATTTTCTCTTACGCAGGCTTCAAGAAGACCGAAATCAACTACGCTGTAAGCCTTTGAAACACCTACACGGTTAATGAAATCTCTTATAGCCTCTGCGGGATAACCTCTTCTTCTCATACCGCTGATTGTTACCATTCTCGGATCGTTCCAGCCATCAACAATACCCTCGTTTACAAGAGCAAGACATTTTCTCTTACTTGTAAGGCAATAGTTGAGGTTGAGGCGTGCAAATTCAATCTGTCTTGAGGGAGTCTCAAAGCCAAGCTCACGAAGGAACCAATCATAAAGAGGTCTGTGGTTTTCAAATTCAAGAGAGCAGAGAGAGTGGGTTACACCTTCTCTTGTATCTGAAATAGGATGTGCAAAGTCGTACATAGGATATACGCACCACTTGTCCCCTGTCTGATGATGGCTGATATGAGCAATACGGTAAATAACCGGGTCACGCATATTGATATTTGAAGCAGCCATATCAATCTTTGCACGGAGAACTCTTGCACCGTCGGGGAATTCACCCTTGGTCATTCTTTCGAAAAGGTCAAGATTTTCTTCAATGCTTCTTTCTCTGTAGGGGCTGTTTTTACCGGGCTCAGTAAGAGTACCTCTGTACTCTCTGATTTCGTCTGCGGTAAGGTCACAGACATAAGCCTTACCCATTTTAATAAGCTTTATTGCACATTCATAGATGAAATCGAAATAGCTTGAAGCGTAGAGAACCTGATCCCACTTGTATCCGAGCCACTGTATATCCTCTTTGATTGCGACAACATATTCAACATCCTCTTTTGAGGGGTTGGTATCGTCAAGACGGAGATTACAGATACCGCCGTATTTTTCGGCTGTGCTGAAGTCAATCTGTATTGCCTTGGCGTGACCTATATGAAGATAGCCGTTAGGCTCCGGAGGAAAACGGGTCTGCACGTGGCTGTAGTCACCCTTTTCAAGATCCTCGTCAATGAAATCGTGAATAAAATTGGAAACTTTAATTTCTTCTTCCATAACCGTATCCTTTCTTATGCAGTCGCTTTTGTGAGTGCCGCAGCAAGTCTTTCCATAACTTTATCCTGACCTAAAATAGCCATAATTGAATGAAGGTCGGGAGTATTTTTTCTGCCTGTGACAGCAAGTCTTATTACCGTAGAAACATCACCGACATGACCCTTGAAGGCTTCGGGATTTTTCTTATATTCCTTAACATTGGGTGTGTAGCCGAGAGGCTCACAGAGTCCCTTGATTTTGCTGAACCAGGTATCCTTATCGTCAGCAGCATCAAACTGCTCCATATATGCCTTAAGAATTTCTGCTGCCATATCACCGGTAATATTTTCGGGAAGCTCAAAGCTGCCGTCGAAATATTCATCGAAGAAATAGCTTACATAGTCCTTAACCTCGCTGAAGCAGGCAATATCCTTACGGGGCTTGGGAGTTTCTCTGTCGATGTTGAGAATTGCTCTTGATAAATCTGCATCAGCAGAAATAACCTTATAGAATTCCTCATCATATTCCTTTGCCCATTCGGCAGTGTAGCTGTAAACCTTATCTGCCGGCATAAGAGAAATAACATTCTTGCTTACGTCGTTAAGCTTTACCATATCAAAGAGAGCACCTGATACGCTCATCTTCTTAAGATTAAAGGGGAAGGAAGCGATATCTGCATCCTTGTTGGTCTTTCTCCAGTCCTCAAAGTTTGAGTTTGCAAGAGTCATAATATACTCGTTTACGCTCTCCTTGGGATAACCCTGCTCCTGATAGAAGGTAACAGCTGCTTCGGGGTCCTTTCTCTTTGAAAGCTTTCTCTTACCGCCGTTTTCCTCCTTCATAATAGGAGCAACGTGTGCGTACTTAGGCACCTTGTATCCGCAGAGCTTGAAAAGCTGAATGTGAAGAGGTACAGATGAAATCCACTCGTCACCTCTTATAACGTGAGTTGTTCTCATAAAATGATCGTCAACTGCGTGAGCAAAATGGTATGTAGGAATACCGTCAGTCTTAAGAAGAACAACGTCCTGTATATTTTCGGGCATTTCAATCTTGCCCTTTATCATATCGTCAAAAGAAATTCTCTTTTCCTCACTGCCGGGTGAACGAAGACGCAGAGTGTATGTTTTACCCTCTTTAATAAGAGCCTCCTGCTCTTCAAAGGAAAGGTCACGGCACTTTGCCCATTTGCCGTAGTAGCCCTTGTTGTCACACTTTTCTTCTTCCTGCTTTTCTCTTAAAGCGGTAAGCTCTTCTTCACTGCAGAAGCAGGGATAAGCAAGTCCGTTTTTAACAAGCTCCTTGGCAACGGTGTGATAAATTTCTTTTCTGTGACTCTGGTAATAAGGACCGTAGTCACCCTTTTCAACACCTTCACCGACAACACCTTCATCGGCAATTACGTCAAAAGCCTTAAGACCTCCGAGCATTACCTCAACAGCACCTTCGATTTTTCTCTTCTGGTCCGTATCCTCAACTCTTACAAAGAAAATACCGTCATCGGTTGTCTTTGCTGTTTTATAAGCGATAGTACCGGTAAAGAGATTACCGAAATGCAGAAAGCCCGTAGGGCTGGGAGCAAGTCTTGTAACCTTTGTGCCCTCATTCAGCTGTCTCTGAGGAAACCTTGCTTCAAGGTCTTCGGGGGTAGTTTTTATATCGGGGAAAAGAAGCTCAGCGAGCTTTAAATTATCAGTCAATTTGAGTCCTCCTGTCCAAGTGGGTATATTTCATTTTATTATCTCAAATTTCAAAGAAAATATCAATAGTTTTACGAAGAAAAATTACCGCTTCAGGCAAAAAAATAACTCCCTTGTTTAAACAAGGGAGCTATATTACTGAAAATTATTTCTCTTATTCAAAAGCCTTTACGAGAAAGTCTACGAAAGCAGAGATAACTCTGGTGAATGCAAGATACATTGTTGTAAGCATATCAAAGATTTCATTGTTGCCGTCCATAACACTTATCTCCTTTCAAAATACTTAATCTTTAATGATTTTTTATCGGGAATTATTTTGTCATTCCTTCAAAAATATCCTTGTTGAAGTCACTGTCGGGATCTGTGGGATTCCATTCTTCAGCACCGCCGAAGATGTATGTAAGCCACTGAACAGTTCTGTCTAAGAATGCAAGGAAATCAGTCCATAACTCCTGGAATGCGTTAAGATTCATCGTGTTTTCTCCTTTCGGTAAATTGATAATGTCAAATGGGGAACACCCCACTTTAGGTTCATAGACATTTTACTCCTAATAATCAGTAAAGTCAACCGATTTTTAATTTTTTTGAATTTTCGTGAAAATGCACATATTTTTTTCTTTTTTTCTGACCCTGACACCCTTATATGGCTTTTTTTAACAAAATATAGACCTTCATTCACTCAAAGGCACAAGACATATATAAATATTGCACAACACCAAATCTCAGCAGTTCTTCTCCCTGCTGTTCAAACAAGGATTAATATGGCTGCTCAGATTTTCTGTTCACAAAATCCGAGGACTTCTTTTGTCTAATTTACATATTGTATGAAATAATCCCTGTGTGTATAATATAAATAGAAAATAAAGGAGATGTTCTTATGAAGAAGGTTATCACAATCAGCCGTCAGTTCGGCTCAGGCGGAAGAACAATAGGTAAAGCTGTTGCCGAAAAGCTCGGATACAAATGCTATGATACGGAGCTTGTAGAAATGGTTGCAAAGGAAACGGGCTTTGATCCCTCCTATGTTGCCGATGCAGGCGAATATGCACCGGGTAAGAGTATGCTCTCTTATGCCTTCAGCTCCTCCGTACCTCATGGTGCTCCGGGACATATGAGTGCTGCTGACTATCTCTGGAGCACCCAATGCAGAATCATTTCTGACCTTGCCGAAAAAGGAAACTGCGTAATTGTAGGCAGATGCGCTGACTATATTTTACGAGAAAACGCAGACTGTCTCAACGTTTTCATCTATGCCGACGATAATTTCAGAGCTGACAGAATCGTAAGGCTTTACGGTGAAAGAGACCTTCCCACAGAAAAACGACTTGAAGAAAAGGATGCAAAAAGGAAGGTAAACTACAAGTATTTCACCGGAAGAATCTGGGGTGAGATGACCAATTACCATATCTGCCTTGACAGCAGTGTAATAGGTCACGATAAATGCGTGGACATTATTGCAGATATTGCAAAAGAATAATTTTACTGAATATTGCAGGGTACAGATGTGCCCTGTTTTTTTTGCTTTCTTTCTATATAAAAATCCCTCCGGAAAATCCGGAGGGACATTTTATTTTATAAGGACTCTTATTCAGCGTCGGGAGCGTAGAGATCCTTGAGCTTGAGAAGGTGTGCATATCTTTCGAGAGCAACCTTTTCACTCTTCTGGAAGAGTGCTTCAGCTCTGTCGGGGAATTCACGCATAAGTCTTGTGTAACGGGCTTCATTCTTGATGAATGCCTGATACTCAGCATTGGGAGCCTTAGAGTCAAGTGTGAAGGGATTCTTACCTTCTGCCTTGAGAGCAGGATTGAAGCGGAAGAGGTTCCAGTAGCCGCATTCAACAGCCTTCTTCATTTCCGCCTGGCAGTTAACCATACCGCCCTTGATTGAGTGCATTTCACAGGGTGAGTAACCGATGATGATTGACGGACCGTTGTATGCTTCTGCTTCCTGGATAGCCTTGAGAGTCTGATTCTGGTCAGCTCCCATAGCGATCTGT
>JAZRQQ010000125.1:0-14980 GCA_045649935.1 Acutalibacteraceae bacterium
TAGTCCATGTGTTGTAGCCTGCATCGTTACCCATGGAGCCGAAAAAGCTCATTACGGTATCGGGTAAAACTACAGCCACAGCTGCCAGAAGATACATATCCTTACTGATGAATTCCGTAAGTCCGAAGCCGATGGTAAAAATACCCCAGAGAATGTATCCCACGGAAACGAAGACTCTTCTTTTACCTGTGCGGTCTGCCCATGTGCCGAAAAAGAAGGTGGCAAAGGTGGTGGCAAGAGCACTGCAGATAAGCATACCTGTGATAATAGAGGGGTTCTTGCCTATTTTTGAATAAACAAATGTGTTGAACCACTGATTTTCCATATTCCAGCAAATCTGACCTGCAAGACCGAGTCCCCAGATAAGAAGCCACATACGGAAGCCTGATGTTTTTCTGTTTTCTGAGCTTTTCATATTTATCCTCCCGTGATTTTTATGTCAGAACAATGATACCACAACAAGCACCCCTTTACAACAAGCAATATAAACAAAAGTTATCTCCTTTTTTGCACATAAAAAAGCCTGCGGACATATATAAATTAAAGTGAAAACATTTAAAAGGAGACTTTCTATGAACGGTACTTTTGAAAATATGATCAGACGCTACAGCGAAGAGCTTCTGAAAATGAGCAGAGAAAAAGCCTTGCCCGACCCTCCCGAAGAAATAGTTCAGAGCGCTTTTGCCGAAAGCACAGACGAAGAAAAATCTGAGGATGAAGAGGAAGAAAAAGAAGATGAAAAAGCTGACTACGAAGAAAAACGTCAGGATATTTCCGATATAGCCGGTATTGAAGCGACGGATTTTTACCGTAAGGATACCGAAAACTTTCCGCCCTTTTCACTTGAAGAGCCTGAGAATTTTGCATATTTTACCGCACGGATTTCAACCGGCACAAATGCCTTTCCCGTTGAAAATGCAAAGGTTCTTGTGATAAAGGATGATAAGCTTTTCACCTTTCTGAGCACAGACAGCAACGGACTTACAAAAAAAGTAAAGCTCCCCTCTTACCCTGAAATAAACTCTTTTGAGCCTGAAAGCACTGAACAGTATGTAGAGTACACGGCAGAGGTATATGCAGAAGGCTTTTCACCGAAGAAGAATCTTCTTGTAAGTGCCGTGGGCGGTTCAGATATTGTTCTTGATGTGCAGATGACACCCCTTGACGAAAGGGTGAACTGAATGGCGGTAATACCTGTTATCCCCTCGACTATAACCGTACATCTCGGTGCACCCAATTCCTATGCGGAAAATGTTACGGTGCCCTTTACGGACTATATAAAGAACGTGGCATCCTCAGAGATTTTTTCCACCTGGCCCGTTCAGTCTTTAAGGGCAAACATTCTTGCACAGATAACCTTTGCCCTCAACCGTGTCTATACGGAATGGTACAGAGCAATGGGCTTCGACTTTGATATAACGAGCAGTACTGCCTTTGATCAGAAATTCATAAACGGCAGAAACATATACGAAAATATCAGTGAGCTTGTTGACGAAATATTCAATGACTATCTGAGAGAACAAGGGACGGTAAATCCCCTTTTCACCTCCTACTGTGACGGCGTCGAGGTAACCTGCAGCGGTCTTTCCCAATGGGGCAGTGTTGCCCTTGCCGAGGACGGATTTTCCGATATTGATATACTGAAATATTATTACGGTGACAATATTGAGCTTGTGGTCAATGCACCCGTAAGTGAAAACATTCCCTCCTATCCCGGCACTCCTCTTGTAAGTGGTCAGCTTAATGAAAACATACGCCGTATGCAGATTTACCTCAACCGTATTTCAGGCAATTATCCCGCTATTCCTAAAATTCCGAGAGTGACAGGCGCCTTTGAAGACAGCACCGAGGATGCCGTCCGTAGCTTTCAGCGGATTTTCGGTCTTACCCCTGACGGAATTGTAGGTAAAGCCACCTGGTACAGAATAATTTATATTTACGATTCGGTAACAAGACTTGCCGAGCTTGATTCAGAAGGAATAGGCTACGAAAATATTCCCAAACAGTTCAGAGGTGCACTGACCGTCGGCTCACAAGGCGGTCAGGTTGTGACTGTGCAGTTTTTTCTCAATCTTATAAGTCAGTTTGTTGACTTTATTGCTCCGGTAGTCACAGACGGTATTTACGGTCAGAGCACAGCAAATCAGATCAAGGCTTTTCAGCTTTACAAGGGTCTTCCCCCCACCGGTGAAACAGATGAAATAACCTGGGACAGCCTCTATTCCTCTTATCAGGGCATAACCGACTATCTGACAGAAAGAAATCAGCTCACTCCCGTACCCACTGAGCCCTTCCCCGGTGTGACCCTCAGAAGAGGAGATGTGGGTCCCTCCGTAGCTACCTTCAAAAGCTATCTTAGTTATCTTTCAAAGGTATTTTTTGATATTCCGCCCGTAGCTGAAAACAATGTTTTTGACCAGAGAACACAGAATGCAGTCAAAGAGTTTCAGCGCATCTTCTCCCTTCCCGAAACGGGAACCGTTGACGAAAAAACCTGGAACACCTTAAGGGATGTTTATTCCGTTGTAAGAGCAGGTCAGCAGAGACTTACCGGTCAGTATCCCGGCTACGAGCTTTCACAGGGAGGTTAATTATGAACACAGCTGTATTTGAATTTCAAGGGTATCTGAGAAACATTTCCCGTTACGACAGCGACATACCCACAATAATACCTGACGGTATTTTCGGTGAAGAAACGACTGCAAGCGTCAAAACCTTTCAGCGGAAACACGGTCTTTCTGAAACGGGCACGGTAAATTTTGAAACCTGGACAAAGCTTACGGAAGAAAACAGAAAAGCAGTTTTCTTTTTTTCTGATCCGATACAGACTGCCCCTATAAAAAACGAAGACCTTCCCCTCAGAGAAGGAAAGGAAACACCGCTTAACTATAACCTGAATCTTATGCTTTCTCAGCTTGGCAGACGGTATGAGAATTTCAGTATTATTGAGGTAAGCTCTTATTTTACCTCTGAAACAGCAGAGCAGGTGCGTTTTTTTCAAAAGGCCATCGACGTGCCCGTTACAGGAATTGTTGATAAAGAAACATGGAATTCTCTTTCCCGTCTTTATCTTATATCAATATAAAAAGAAGCGGCGGTGCTTAATAAGCATCGCCGCTGATGAGTGAGTTATACTTTAGTTTTTAGCATATAAAAGGCTGTCGCCGTGAGCTGCATAGAGGTCATCACAGCACTTATACTTGATACCGAAGGATCTGTATATAAAGTTGTATATTCTTACAAGGAAGCCGCCTATAAAGCTGTGACATACGCACTTACATCCCTTTACATCTCCCTCTGTCCAGGCATCGGTAAGATAAGGAGCAACGCTGATGTTCTTTGTATGAATTATTTCATATAAAGGCTTACCGCTTTCATAATCGAAGGCCATAGAGTTTATCTCGGTATATCCGAAATACTTGCCGTTTTCGGTAACTGCTTCAAAGCGCCATGTAGTGCTGAAGGGTATACGGAGTGTTACCTTGCCCTGAGAATCTGCCTGACCGCCGTCAAGGAAATTACCGTTAGCGTCATATGCCGCTACATAGAAATCGTCAAGAATTTCCTCTCTCGGTGTATTGTCATGATAGAGGTCATCTTCATCGAAATAAAAATGATCTATTGTAACGGGAACAGAATATTTGATAAGCTGACTCTCATAGTAGGGAGTAAGAGTAATAAGGTCGTAATCCTCGTAGCCGACAGTAACTTCTTCTCCGTCCTTTGTTTTTACGGTAAAGCTCTGGGGAAGAGAGAGCATATCAATACCTACAAGTGTATCTCCTACAACGGCATTACCGTTGATTGCTGAAATCTTCCACTTATCGGTCTTATTGAAAACATATGTCTCTGTATTTGGTCTTGTGAAATCGAGCGTCTTTACAATATCTGCAGATAAGATTTCCTCATAAATAGCCACACCGTCACATACGATAGGTGCACCGTTGTAGGTGAAGGGTGTTCCGTTGTATTTCACAAGCTCAATTTTATATCTGTTGGGGATAGCATTGTACTGAGCATAAATTGCAACGTTCTTATGATAAAGATTAACAGGAGCTCTCAGCTCAGTGAAATACTCTGTATCCGTTGCATTTTTGTCTTCAACTCTCCATCCTGCAAATTCATAAATATACTGAATAGACTTATTTTTTGTCGGTGTTTCACCGTCATATTCAGCGCCTGAGCCGTAGGCAATATTATGTACTGATTCAAAAATAGGAGTATCACCGTTCTTGAACACATAGCTGATACTGTAGTTTTTATCAGCAGCAAAATCAGCATAAAAGACAGTATTCTTTGTAATCTTCTTAACTGAAATATCTTCACCGTCAGCAAGCCATGTTCTGAACTCATATCCGCCCTTTGTTGTGTCATTGTTTCTTTCAGGAGTTTCTCCTAAAAATGCTGCTTTTCCGTTGGCGTAAGCAGTTTCTCCGTCCTTTACATAAAGGTGTCTTGTTCCGTCTGCTTCCTGGAAAAATTCATAGGAGGGCTCGGTAACGTTACTGCCGTAATCGACACTGCAGGGATTTGACACTCTGAAAATAGGCTCATAAGTCTTTGTGATATAGTCCTTGGTGTCGCTGTCACTGAGGTCTACAACCCATGTTTCAGGTACATCTGCCACATAATAGCCGTCAAGGAAATAGTCGGCATGATCTGCAACCTCACCGATTTCAGGTGATGCCTTATCATTTTTAAACTCAACAAGATAATACTTTGTAGGACACTCGGTCACTGTTCCTGTCACTGCAGGTGTGTCTCCGTCTGCTCTTACACAGATACCGTCCTGACAGGTAACAACACGGGTATAATATGTACCGTCGTCACTTAAAACATATGATGTAGCAAGATTTCTGTGTCCCATTGCCTTATCCATAGGAAGAGGGTCGGAAACGTCCTTGGTTGTATAAGCAAGCTCACCGCAGAACTTGCAATAGTAGTCGGAATAGCCGTCCTGGGTACAGGTGGGTGCAGTATATACTTCCTCCCAGCTTTCTGAAGTACCGTGACAAGAAGCTGCTGAAGCCGACATTGCAAAAGCACAGACAGTAAGAACAGCAATAACTACTGTTAAAACAAGTGCTCTTCTGAATGTTTTTTTCATAAAATTACCTCCTTATATTTAACACATTAAACACTTTTTAATTAAGACGCAGTTAAAATACTGCAACTGTTACATTATAAATATATAATTATTTTACTGAAAAGTCAATGAATATAATAAATATTAATCTGTCTTACTTTATCAGTCAGCAGTCTGAATAGCTCTTACATAAAAGCTTCCGTCACTGTTTTTACCAAGAGTAATCTTCATATATTTGCCCGGCTCGGGAGGCACCATATTTCCCTCTGCATCCTGCACCCAATCCGATGAAGCAAGATAGCCTACCGTAAGAACAACGGTATTATCCTTTTCTTTGGCTTCCTTTACATCGGGAAGATAAATAGGTGTGATACCCGTAATGGGAATAATATAGCACTTTTTCTTTTCACTGTACTTGAATTCAACACCCTCACCGCCGTCAACGGTACAGTGTGTAAGTCTGACCTCACTTCCGAAAAGAGAAACAAACATAGCTTCAACCTCTTTCTGAGGCATAAGCATACCGTCATCGGTATATTCATACTTTTCGGGGTCGGCACCGCTGTCAATAACTGACCAGATTGCAATTGAAAGAAGCTGATCTGTATTTGCCTTGGTAATATCGTCAAAGGTGTCGGGATCGTTCATTATAACGGGAGCAATAAACTCCTCGTAAGCTGCTACCTTTTCAGCTTTGCTTTCGTTGACCGAGCTCTGAATCTTATCACCTGCAAAGCTGATGATGCTGATTATGCCCGTAAGACTGAGAGCAAAAACTATAAATCCCACTATAAAATTAAGGGGAGATTTTTTCTTTGCGTGTTCCATTTATGTCACCTGCCCTTTTATCTTATCTGACCGTTGCCGCTTATAATGTATTTCTGTGAGGTGAGCTCAGGCAGACCTAAAGGTCCTCTTGCATGAAGCTTCTGAGTCGAGATACCTATTTCTGCACCGAAGCCGAATTCACCTCCGTCGGTAAATCTTGTTGAAGCATTGACATAAACTGCCGCCGCATCAACCTTTGAGGTAAAGAGATTTGCCGCACCGTAATTTCCGGTAATGATACATTCACTGTGACCGCTTGAATATTTCATAACGTGGTCTATTGCTTCTTCGATATCTGCTACGGTTTTTACGCTGATTTCGTAGCCCAGATATTCCTTGCCGTAATCCTCTTCTGTTGCTTCAAGAGCTTCGGGGAGGATTTTTCTGCATTCACTGTCACCGTGAAAAACAACCTTCTTTTCACTGAGTCTTTCCCATATAAGAGGAAGAATCTTTTCTGCAATATCCTTATGAATAACAAGACTTTCACAGGCATTGCACACAGAAGGACGTGAGGTTTTTGCGTTATTGATAATTTCTGCAGCCATATCAATATCTGCATCCTTATCAACATAAATATGGCAGTTGCCCGTACCGGTTTCAATAACGGGTACAGAGGAATTTTCAACACAGGCTCTGATAAGACCTGCACCGCCGCGGGGAATGAGAACATCAACATATTCATTCATCTTCATAAGTGCTGTAGCCGATTCTCTTGAGGTATCCTCAACGAGCTGAATACAGTCCTCGGGGAAGCCTGCCTTACAAAGAGCTCTTCTCATAACCTCAGCCATAGCCTTGTTTGAGCTTATAGCCTCCTTACCGCCACGGAGAATAACCGTATTGCCTGACTTGAGACAAAGAGCTGCCGCATCAACGGTAACGTTAGGTCGTGCTTCAAATATTACGGCAATAACACCTAAGGGCACACTGACCTTTTCAATCTTAAGACCGTTGGGTCTTACTCCTCCGCTTATAACCTTACCGCAGGGATCGTCAAGAGAGATAATCTGTCTTACGGCATCACTGATACCCTTTATTCTCTCCTCTGAAAGGCTGAGTCTGTCAATAAGAGACTCACTCATACCGTTTTCTCTGCCCTTTTCTATATCAATTCTGTTTTCGGAAAGTATGTATTCACAGCTTTTATCAAGCTCGTCTGCTATAGCTTCAAGAGCTCTGTTCTTTTCTGACGATGAAGCCGTCATAAGAAAACGTTCAGCCTTTTTTGCTTTTATACCGATTTGTGTCAGCATAATATCACTCCTTATTCAGCAGTAAAAAGTGTACCGATATTGTGTCCGTCAATAAGCTTATATATATCCTGAGGCATTTCACCGTTCATTATTACCGTAGGAATACCGACACCCGTTGCAATTTCAGCAGCGTGAATCTTGGTAACCATACCGCCCGTGCCTCTGTCTGAGCCTGCGCCGCCGCAGAGAGCAAGAATACCGTCATTTATTTCTTTTACAACGGGAATAAGCTGCGCATCGGGATTTTCCGTAGGATTATCGTCAAAAAGTCCGTCAATATCCGAAAGAATAATAAGTCCGTCTGCGTGAATAAGCTTTGCAACAATTGCAGAAAGGCTGTCATTGTCACCGTAAACTATTTCCTCTGTAGCAACGGAGTCATTCTCGTTGACGATAGGCACTGCACCGTATTCAAAAAGCTTTTCGAAGGTGTTTTCAAGATTTTCTCTTCTCTGAGTGTTTTCAATATCACTCTTGGTAATGAGAAGCTGTCCGGTCTTCACACCGTTTTCTCCGAAATATTTATCATACATAAACATAAGCTCACACTGTCCTACAGTTGCAGCGGCCTGTCTGCCGGGGATATCCTTCGGTCTTTCGGAAAGTCCCAGCTTTCCTACACCTACACCGATGGCACCTGAGGTCACAAGCACAACATCCTTACCTGAATTATGTAAATCGGCAAGAACGGAGCAGAGCTTCACCATGCGTCTTATATTGATTTTTCCTGTTTCATATGTAAGGGTTGAGGTTCCCACCTTAACCACTAATCTTTTTGCTTTTGAGATAGGATTCATTTCTGTAAACCTCTTTTAATAAATTCCTCAATAATTTTTCTGTATTTCTCTTTTTCCGATACCTTACCTACAGCTGTAAAGCTCATTTCTGAAATATCGAAATATTTTTCTGCTACCCTTTTTACATCTTCAAGAGTTACAGCTCTGACTCCCTCAATAATACTGTCATCGGTTATCTCTTCACCAAGAAGGAGCATATTGTATCCCGTAGCAGAAAATCTTGACTGAGGATGCTCTCTTGACATTATAAAGCTTGAAGCAAGCTTTTCCTTGGCAATAGTCACCTGTCTTTCAGTGACCGCATCTCTGAAGGCGCTGACAATGGAAAGGGTTTCCCTTATTGCCTTTTCTTCAGAGGAGGGCGCAAGACTCATTGAAATATCAATAGTTCCGCCGTCAAGAAATCTGAGAAGAAAGCTTTCAATACCGTAAACGAGACCTAACTCCTCCCTTATTCTTCTGCCGAGCATTGAAGAAGGTCCCTGACCTAAAACAAAGGAGCATATCTGCAACGGATAAAGGTCACTGTGCTTTATGGGTATACCTTTGAAATTCATCAGAATGTGCGTCTGCTCTGTGGTTTTTTCAAGAGTTCTCACATCGGGATTATAGGGCGCTGAGCCTACCGTAATGGGATTTTCCGTATTAAGGTCATTTCCGAAATATTCCCGTATTTTTTCTTCGGTTTTTTCTTCGTCAAAATTACCGCAGACACCGATAACCGTTCTTTCGGGAACGTAATACTTTTTCATATATGAAAGGAAATCGTCCTTTTTCATCTGTGAAACGGTTTCTTTAGTGCCCAATATTTCATAAGCAAGACCGTGCCCTTCAAAGACGCCTCTTTCATTTACGTCAAAGCATTTCTCTGACGGATCATCCTCACACATAGCAATCTCTTCCAGGATTACTCCCTTTTCCGTTTCTATATCCTTTTCATCAAGACGGGGATTTTTAAAAAGATCAAAAAGAATATCTGCCGCCTTAATAAGCTGATAATCAAGAGCCCTTACATAAAAATATGTGTACTCCTTGGTAGTATAAGCGTTATAACTTGCACCGATTTCGTCCATGCCCTCGGCAATTTCAAAGCCGGTGCGTTTTTTACTGCCTTTAAAAAGAATATGCTCGATGAAATGGGATATGCCGTTGTTTTTATCGTTCTCATTTTCAGAGCCGCTTGCAACCCATATTCCCACCGTTGCAGAACGGCTGTCCTCTCTTTTGTCAAAGAAAACTCTCAGGCCGTTCTCATAGGTTTTTACTTTCATCAGAATCACTCCTTTCTAAAGAGTATGTGCCGCTGTCAGTCAATTAAACAGAAAACTGTGAATTATAAAGCTCAGCATAGAAGCCGTCCTTGGTGAGAAGCTCATCGTGTGTGCCGGTTTCAACAATTTTACCCTCATTCATAACTATGATTGCGTCAGCCTCTCTTATAGTTGAAAGACGGTGGGCAATAACAAAGTTTGTTCTGCCCTTCATAAGATTTTTCATAGCCTTCTGTATCTGAATTTCCGTTCTTGTATCAACGGAAGAGGTCGCCTCGTCAAGGATAAGAATATCCGGTGAAGCAAGAATTGCTCTCGCAATGGTAATAAGCTGTCTCTGACCTACGGAAAGATTCACACCGTCTTCCTCGAGCATCGTATCATAGCCGTCAGAAAGTGTTGCAACAAAGTGGTCAACCTTTGCCGCCTTACATGCGCTTCTGAATTCCTCTTCCGTAGCATCGGATTTACCGTAAAGAATATTTTCTCTGAGTGTACCTCTGAAGAGCCAGGTATCCTGAAGCACCATACCGAGAATACTTCTCAGATTATTTCTTGTAAGGTCCTTGATGTTCACACCGTCAAGGAGGATTTCACCTCCCTGGATTTCATAGAATCTCATAAGAAGATTTACTATAGTTGTCTTACCTGCACCTGTAGGTCCTACAATAGCTACAAGCTGACCCTTTCCGACCTCAAGACTGAAATTCTCAATAAGAGGCTTATCGGGAAGGTAAGAGAAGCTTACATTCTTAAAGGTGATACCTGAGCCTTTTTCAAGGTGAACAGCATCCTCCTTATCAGGTATCTCCTCTTCTGCCTCGAGAACGGTGAAGACACGCTCTGCACTTGCAAGAGAGGACTGAAGATTATTGGCAATATTACTAAGGTCAATAATAGGCTGCATAAGAAGCTTGGAGTAAGCGATGAATACTGTAATAGCGCCTACACTCATCTTATTATTAACAATAAGATAGCCACCGATTACGCAGATAATAACATAACCCGCATTATTGGCAAAGTTAATCATAGGAGCAAGGATACCTGAAAGGAACTGTGCCTTTTTACCTACGTTGCAGAGCTCCTCATTGATAATATCAAACTCTTCTATAGCCTTGTCCTCATGACCGAAAGCCTTGACAATTTTATGACCGGTAAACATTTCTTCTATATGTCCGTTCACGTCACCGGTAACCTTCCACTGCTTACGGAAATACACCTTTGAGAAATTAAGCACTACAAGGGCAATAAGCATACATATGGGGAAGGGTGAAAGAGAGGTGAAGGAAAGAGTAACACTCTGTCTGAGCATAATTACGAAAACGCCCACAAAGGTCACAACTGAGGATATTATCTGAAGAACAATGTTCTGAATAGTATTGTTGATGTTGTCAACATCGTTTATCATACGGCTGAGAATATCACCCTTGTTATGACTGTCATAATAAGCCAGCGGAAGCTTTGAAAGCTTTCTGTTGAGCTGATGGCGCAGACTTGTGATAAGACTCTGCACAACACCCGACATAATATAGTGCTGAATAAAAGAAAGCAGAGAACCGACAGTGTATATCACAAAAATAGTCAGAAGAATCTCAAAAATCGGTGAGAAGTCCATTGTGCCCGTAGCAAGCTTATTTTTCACCTGAGCATCAAGAACATCAATAATATCACCTAAATATTCGGGTCCTAAAATAGTGAGATATGAGCTGACAGCAGTTGTTATTACGATTACTGCAACGGCAAGCTTCTTATCCTTGAGAAGACCGAAAAGCTTCTTTGCCGTTTCAGTAAAATTCTTCGGCTTTTCTTTTTCGGTTTTGGTCTGCTCTCTGTAAGCGGCATACTTGTCGCCCGAATAGGTAGGCAGATCCTTTTTTACGGGAGGATTTTTTGTTTTCATTGTGCTGCCCCCCTTGTAATCTGTGAATCATAGATTTCACGGTATACTTCATTATTTTCTATAAGCTCTTCGTGAGTACCGATACCCGAAACTCTGCCCTCATCGAGAACAACAATCTTATCTGCATCAATAATGGTACCTACTCTCTGCGCAACGATAATAACCGTAGCAGTAAGGTTTTCCCTTATAGCCTTTCTGAGCTTTGCGTCAGTAGTAAAGTCAAGAGCCGAGAAGCTGTCATCAAAAATATAAACCTCTGCGTCTCTTGTAAGAGCTCTCGCAATTGAAAGTCTCTGCTTCTGTCCGCCGGAAAGATTTGTACCGTTCTGACTGACGAAGGATCTGATTCCGTCGGGAAGCTTATCGACAAATTCACTGCTCTGTGAAATATCAAGAGCAAGTCTCATTCTTTCCTCTGTAGCTTCTTCATTACCGTAACGGAGATTTTCTTCAACGGAGCCGCTGAAGAGACAAGCCTTCTGAGGAATGAAGCCTATTCTTGAACGAAGGTCATCCTGACTGAGCTCCTTTACATCAACACCGTCAAAAAGAACATGACCCTGTGTTGCATCGTAAAAACGGGGAATCATATTAACAAGAGTGGATTTACCGCTGCCCGTACTGCCGATAATTGCCGTAACCTTACCGGGATTGGCAGTAAAGGAAATATCACTGAGCACCCTTTCATCTGCATCGGCATAACCGAAGGATACATTTCTGAATTCAACGGTGCCTCTGAGGCTTTCGTCAACATTTTTCGGCTCAGCTGAATCCTTTATAACAGGATCAAGGTCAAGAATCTCTATGATTCTGCCTGCTGAAATTCTTGCTCTGGGAACAATTACAAACATAGCCGCTGTCATTGTAAGGGAGCTGACAATCATAATCATATAAATTACGAATGCCTGAAGGTCACCGATAGCTGACATAAGCTTATCTGCTTCAAGAACAGGGTCCATGCTGTCAAAATTCTTAGCTGCAATATAGATAAGAATATCAAGAGCAATAATAACAATAACAATACATGAGGGAATAAGCACAGCCATAAATCTCTGGAACTTAAGGGTAAGTGCCGAAAGGCTGTTATTGGTAACGTCAAATTTTTCGTCTTCGCTTTCGATTTTACCGAAGGCTCTTATAACTCTTATACCGCTGAGCTTTTCTCTGATGAAGCAGTTGACTGCATCAACGAGCTTCTGTCTTCTTCTGAAAATAGGAATAACGGTTCTGATAACAATAAAAGCTATAAGTGCTATAATGGGAAATACGGCAAAGATAACCATAGCGAGCTTCGGATTAAGGAAGAATGCCATAAACACGCCGCCGAAAAGCATAATGGGTGCAGAGATTATAATTCTCAGACCCGTAAGGACAAAGTCCTGCATAACCTTTACGTCATTGGTACAGCGGGTGATAAGAGAGGGTGTACCTATTTTGTCAATATCCGTCTGTGAAAGAGATTCAACCTTAACGAATATTTCTCTTCTGAGTATTTTACCGTAGCAGGCAGATGTATGGCTTGAAAAATAGCTGTTGAGCACAGCAACACAAACGCCTATTGCAGAAACACCCATCATTGCAAGTCCCACACGCTTTATGTAAGAGATATCTCCTGCAGAAATTCCGTTATTTATAATCGATGACATCATAACCGGCAGAGAAAGTGTACACAGCTGAGAAAGAACAACAAAAATCATAGCTGCCGCTGCAGGCTTTTTAATCTCTCCAATAAGTTTAAGCAATCTTATCAAGGTCAGCTTACCTCCGATACATTCATAATATTTTCCGATTTATTCTGAATTTAATATATAATCACATAATCGGGGTGATTATAGCAAAACATTATGAACAAATTTTAAACTCAATATATTATTGTATAAATTATATAGTATTTTTCAGCCTTTTTTAATAAAAAAATCTCTATAAAATTTAATTCACAAAATTTGTTGCTTTTTTCCTTACAAAGTAGTATCCTATTATATGAAAAAAATTCAGAAAGGAAGTTATTGCTTATGAAGAAAATCATAGCTGTTACGGGTATGCACTGCGGTCACTGTGCCAAAGCTGTCGAAGATGCTGTCAGCGCAATTGAAGGCATCGGAAAGGTAAAGGCTGACCATGAGAAAAACATGGTTACTGCAACCATGAAAAAGGACGTTGACGATAAGCTCATTATTGAAGCTATCGAAAAAGCAGGCTTTACACCCGGTGAAATCACAATCAAAGAAGGTCTTTTCTGCTGATAGCATCTGCCGGATTAAATGAAAGGAGATATAATAATGGCAAAAGAAAAAGCTGTTAAAGAAAAAGAGGTCAATGACCACCCCAACAAAATCGGCATAAAAGAAGCTGCCGGTTACACTATTGCCGAAGCAGGCAATATGTTCAACCTGACCTACATTTCCAGCTACCTTAAGGTTTTCCTTACCGACGTAATCGGTATCTCTGCTGCAAAAGCAGGTACCCTCTTTATGATTACACGTATCTGGGACTGTATCAATGACCCCATCTGGGGCGCAATGGTAGGTAAAAGACCGCCCTCAAAGGACGGTAAGTACCGCCCCTATCTCAAGTGGGTATCACTCCCCCTTGCACTTTCCACTCTTCTCTGCTTCGTACCTTATCATCAGTTCACATCAAATCAGACTCTTCTTCTGATTATCGCATATGCTACATACATCTTCTACGGTATGATGTACACAGGTATGAACATCCCCTTCGGCTCACTTGCATCAGTTATTACTGACGACCCCAAGGGCAGAACTCTTCTTTCCACCTTCCGTTCAATCGGTTCAGGTATCGGCGGTGCCGTCGTTCTTCTTATTGCACCGATGATTATCTTTACCAACGTCACAAAGGATGACGGAACTGTTGTTCAGCAGGCAGACGGAAACAGAATGTTCATCTACGGCGTTCTTATGGCTGTTCTTTCACTTATCTTCTATCTCTGCGGATACAAGACAACAAAGGAAAGAGTTCCCTCCGAGGCTGACCCCAAGGTTGATTACAAGAAAATCTATCTCGGTCTTATCAAATCAAGACCCTTTGTTACTGTTGCTCTTGCCGGTGTTCTCATCAGCGGACAGCTTCAGTTCGGCTCCTTCAACGCATACCTTTACAAGAACTACTTCTGTAATACAAACCTCAGTATGCTCGGTACCGTATGTAACTACCTTCCCACAGTAGTTCTTATTCCCTTTATGGGTAAGCTCGTTGCAAAATACGGTAAGAAAGAGCTTTGCGGCAAGGCTACTATCGTTTCCGCAATCGCTTCCGTTGCAATTGCAATCGTTGCAAACAACCAGTCAATCCTCAACATCCTCGACCCCGTTAACGGCAGACTTCCCTGGCCGATATTTATGATCACTCTTCTTATCATCGGCTTCGGTTATACCTTCGTCAGCCTTACCTGCTGGGCTGTTGTTGCTGACGTTATTGACTATCAGGAATACAAGACAGGTCTGAGAAACGAAAGTGCTGTTTACGCCGTATATACCTTCTCAAGAAAAATGGGTCAGACTGTTGCTGATACACTCGGTCTTTTCCTTCTTCAGTGGGCAAACTACAACAAGGACGTTGCAGGCAACGGCTTTATTGAAGAAAACGGCACAAGTAAAAAGATTATGTTCATCTGCACAATCATCCCTGCTGTTGTTTACACAGGCGTATGGCTTCTTATGAGATTCGGCTATCCCCTTACAAAAGAAAGACTTGAACCCGTCTATGCTTACGTAAGAGAAAAGCGTGCAGAGGCTGCAAAGGAAGCATAAAAGTAAAAACAGACATAAAAAACCCGGCTGCGTTGTGCAGCCGCTTTTCTGTTATCTTATTTAAAGAATCCT
>JAZRQQ010000126.1:0-4564 GCA_045649935.1 Acutalibacteraceae bacterium
CAGGCACAAAGCAGATATCCTGACTGTCACGCTTTCTTGCAGTAATCAGTCCGTTTCTTTCAGCAATTTCTCTTGCTTCCTCCTTGCTCATTTCACCAAGGGGGAAGAGGGAACGGGAAAGCTGTTTCTGATTAAGACAATAGAGGAAATAGCTCTGGTCTTTCTTTTCGTCGGCACCTTTTTTCAGATAATAACGGCTGCCGTCAAAGCCGCTTTGCACATAATGTCCCGTTGCAATAAGGTCGTAGCCCTTGCTGACGGCTGCATCAAGGAGGCTGCCGAATTTAAGGTGCTTGTTGCAGACAATACAGGGGTTAGGTGTTCCGCCCTTTTCATAAACGGAAATGAAATCCTCAATTACGGTTTCTCTGAACTCTTTTGTAAGGTCAAGAGCTTCAAAGGGCAGACCGAGTATATCACAGACAAGCTTTGCATCCTTGCTTTCGGCATAGCCGTCCGTTTCTTTTATATAGAAATAGCAGTTGATACCGGTGACATCGTAGCCCTTTTCTTTAAGCAGTAATGCGCAGACACTGCTGTCTACACCTCCACTCATTCCTACCATAACCTTAGCTGACATAAATTATCCCCCATAAAATATAATCCTGATTGATTATATAAAATTACGGGGGATAAAGTCAAGATGTAATATGTGTCAGTTTAAAATTCAAGCTGTTCGTCCGTAAGAGCTTCTGCGTTTACGTAGGGGAGAACAACGGTGAAATCCGTATAATCTGTTATGCTTTCGGCAAGAATTGTACCTCCGTGAAGCTCAGTGAGCTGTTTTGCAATTGCAAGTCCCAGTCCTGAACCACCCGTTGAGGTAGTACGGGATGAATCTATGCGGTAAAATTTTTCAAAAAGTCTGTTAAGCTTATCCTGAGGTATTTCGTCACATTTGTTACGGAATTTGATAAGAACTCTGTTTCTTCTGATTCTTGCTCCTATTTTTATTTCTGTATCAGGGTAGGAATAGTTGACGGCATTTTTAAGAAGATTATCTAAAACCCTTGCAATCTTGTCCGAATCGGCAAACATTATAATATGCTCGGGAATATCTACGGAAACTGAAAGATTTTTCTCTGAAAGCATAGGATAAAACTCGTCAGCCATCTGTTCGAGCATCATATTAAGGTCAATGCGGTTCTTTTCAAGAGTCACCTTATGTATGCTAAAACGGGTGATTTCAAAAAACTCGTTTATGAGCTGTTCAAGTCTGTAGGCTTTTTCAAGAGAAATTCCTACAAATTTTGCCCTTTGCTCTGTCGGAATATCCTTGCACTCATCAAGGAGAGTAAGATAACCTATAACACTGGTCAGGGGTGTTTTAAGGTCATGAGCAAGATACATAACAAGGTCATCCTTTTTCTTTTCTGCCTCAATTGCCTTACGTCTGTTTTCTGCAACCTTAAGATGAATGTCACTGAGCTTTATTTCAATCTCCGAAAAAGATTTAGGGAAAGAGGGGATATCCGCTTCTCCTACAAAGGCATTGAGACTTTTATAAAGTCTGCCGAAGTTAATAAGAGTAATAAAGGAAAAGAAGCTACAGTTAATAATAAAAACCGGAATGAAAAAAGCAGGAATGAAAAGAAGACTGTTACGGCAGATATAATCAGCAGTTTCTTCATTGGAAAGGTTTACAAGTATCTGAAAAACCGTAAGATAAAAATTATTATTCTGCAGGGCATAAAGGTAGCATATAAGATATCCGACAGCTATTATGCCAAGACATATAAGATTCCATTTAAGGAAAAGTCCTACGGTGAGAGTAACGGCGCTTTCGGCACCTTTTTTTATTTTCCTTCGTTTATATATCTTTTTCAATTTTATATCCGACTCCCCATACTGTTTTGATGAATTTAGGATTTCTGGGTTTTTCTCTGAGCTTTTCTCTGATTCTTCTTATATGTACCATAACGGTGTTATTGCTGTCAAGGTAATCCTCTTCCCATACCCTTTCGAAAATTTCCTGGGTGGATACAACCCTTCCGGCATTTTCCATAAGCAGAAAGAGAATTCTGAATTCGGTAGGTGTAAGGGCAATTTCTTCACCGTACAGAGTGCAGATATGCTTTGCACTGTCAAGCTCAAGACCGGATATTTCAACGGTGCTGCTTTTTTCTGTGCTGTCATTGTAACGGGTACAGCGTCTTATCTGTGCCTTGATTCTTGCCGTAAGCTCAAGAGGGTTAAAGGGCTTTGTCACATAATCGTCAGCACCTAAGGTAAGGCCCGATATTCTGTCGGCAAAATCGGTTTTTGCCGTAAGCATTATTATGGGGTAGGTATGATTCCTGCGTATTTCGTTGCAGAGGGTGAATCCGTCAACGTCAGGAAGCATAACATCAAGAACGGCAAGGTCAAAGCTTTCACTTCTGATAATTCTGAGGGCGTCGGAGCCTCTGTGGCATTTCACGGTTTCAAAGCCTTCATTATTCATATATACACCGATTAAATCGGCAATTTCTTTTTCGTCATCAACAATAAGAATTTTCATACATATTCCTCTTTGAAATAAATTTACAGGTACATTATACCATAAATTACACAATTTGAAACAGATTGAATCTTAAGATTATCTTAAGATTATTCTTCTTTGAAGATACATCTCTTTTTGTTAAAAATATTCGTTTGGAGTCTTTATTTTTGTCGGGATTTGTATTATTATATACTATGTATAAGATTACAACAGGAAGGTGAACACAGTGGGTAAGATATTGATTGTGGATGATGATATAGCTATTGCTGAGCTTATTTCCGATGCTCTCTGCGACGAGGGCTTTGAAACGGAAATCAGAACTGACGGCAGAAGTGCATATGAGTATATTGCCGGCAGAAGTGATGATATAGACCTTATTACCCTTGATATAATGATGCCGGAAATATCGGGCATAGACCTTTGCAGGTTTATAAGAGGTACGGTAAGATGTCCGATTATTTTTGTTTCCGCAAAAAGCAATACCTTTGATAAGATAGCAGGCTTTGAGGTCGGAGCTGACGATTATATTTCAAAGCCCTTTGTTGTTGAGGAATTTGTAGCCCGTGTGAAGGCTCATCTGAGAAGAGAGCAGAGAAACAGCGGGTCTTCTGATAATGTTATTATAAAAGTCGGAGACATTGAAATCAACACAGGCTCATACGAGGCTTTCAGAAAAAATGAACCGGTACCCCTGTCTACAAGGGAATTTCAGCTTCTTCAGTATCTTATGGAAAACGCGGGTAAGGTTCTTACCCGTGAGCAGATTTTCTCTCACATATGGGATACAGAGTACGGTGATATAGGAACTGTGGCGGTAAATATAAAAAGCATAAGAGATAAAATAGACCCGGACAACGAATATATAAAAACTGTCTGGGGTGTAGGGTATAAGTTCGTAAAGATACACAGATAATCAGAAAAAGCAGCAGTAAAGGAGAAAAAAGATGATTCGTAATAAAAAGACAAGCATATTTGTTTTTTTCATTCTTCTCGGTGTTATTGTTGCTTTTGCTCTTATGTACAATGCCTATGTAACAAAGGTTGTTACCGATGCGGCATATAACGACAGAGAAATTCTTCAGAAATACAACGACGAGATTATCAGCCGTCTTATAGAGGCAGAGTCTGTTGAGGACTGGGATGAAATTGTCAATCAGTATGACGGTGTAGTAATTTCCGTTGAGGACCGTCTGAATAATATTGTTGTAAAATCTGCGCAGGCAGAATGGTTTGCACTCGATGTCAAGGTGCAGACACCTTTTGAATATAAGGGTGAGTCCTATATTATAATGTCTTCGGTTTATCTTCTCAGAGATTATGTTACCGATGTCAGAACTCTTGTAAGATTTATTTTTCTGGAATTTGTTATAGGACTTTCTGCTCTGACTATGCTGATTTTTATTATCTACACCCTTGCTATGAAGCCTTATAAAAAGATTTATGAATCCATCGAGTATTATGATAAGACGGGTAAGCTGAGAAAAACCAACATAAGAGGTTATCCGGGTCAGGTGTATAACCGTTTCGTATCTATGACGAAAAACCTTGAGGCCAATGAAAAGAATCAGCGGCGGATTATAGCCTCTATTTCTCACGATATAAAAACGCCCCTCACCTCGATTATGGGCTATGCCGAGCAGCTTCAGAAGGACAATGTCCCTGAGGACAGAAAGAAGAGATATCTTTCCACTGTATACGGCAAGAGTATTGAAATCAAGGATATTGTAAACGAGTTTGATGAGTATCTGAGCTTTGACAGATATACACAGCCTGATATGGTTATAATGAGTGCCGAAGCGCTGTCTGATTATATAAAGGACGATTACGCCAAGGAGCTTGAGGATATGGATGTGGAGCTCAGGGTGAACAATGAGGCGGGCTCTGCTATTATAAGCGTGGACCGTCAGAAGCTCAAGCGTGTTTTCGGAAATGTTATTGCAAATTCCCTCAAGCATTTTGCAACGGAGGAGAAAATTATTCTTGTTGATATGATTTCCGGAAGAGATAAAGTTTTCATCGATATACACGATAACGGTGAAGGTGTTGAAGAAGAAAAGCTCGAGATTATTTTTGAGCCTCTTT
>JAZRQQ010000127.1:0-12407 GCA_045649935.1 Acutalibacteraceae bacterium
CCTGATCGGCAATAGCTCTTGTGATAGCCTGTCTTATCCACCATGTTGCATAGGTTGAGAACTTGAAGCCCTTTGTATGGTCAAACTTATCAACTGCCTTGATAAGACCTAAATTGCCCTCCTGGATAAGGTCAAGGAACATCATACCTCTGCCCACATATCTCTTGGCAATTGAAACTACAAGACGGAGATTTGCCTTGGTGAGAATTTCCTTTGCTTCTCTGTCATTGTTAGAAATACGGATAGCAAGGTCGATTTCTTCTTCGGGAGTAAGAAGAGGAACTCTGCCTATATCCTTGAGATATACCTTTACGGGGTCATCGATAACGCTCTTTGCGTCGGCTGCAGCTACAGATGAGTTATCGTAATCCTTGGGTAAGTCGATATCAATTGAAATGTTTTCAAGAATTTCATCGCTTAAGTCGTCAACGATTTCAACGCCGTGGCTTTCAAGCTTTGAATAAATCTTTTCCATCTCATCAACGTCAACATCAGCTTCAACGAGAACAGTATCAATGTCTGTTGAATTGAGCTTACCTGTTGAAATACCTCTGTCGATAAGCGCTTTGATAATAGCATTTTTGTCCTGAATTTCCATATTATTATTCCTTGCCTTTCTGTTAATTACCGTTTTTAATTTTATTATATTGATTCATAAAGTCTTCGTCACTCATATCTGAAGCAGATTTCTGCTTCTCCTTTTTCAGCTTCTCATCGTGTATAACCTGTATACAGTCACTAAGAGCCTTGAAAGAGTGGGACAGACCTTCATTTTTCTTTATTATGCTGACAAAGATGTCCATTTCCTCAGAGGACAGCTCCTGAGCATAATTTGTAAGCTCAAGGCTTCTGTTTTCTTTTATTTTTTCTTCGGTGGCACAGAATATCCGTGAATGTGCAGGCACCGAAAAATCTTCCTTGGAAATGTCATCCTTTATGCCGTTAAGATATTCGGGATTTTTATAGAGAATACCGAGCAGCTGCTCTTCAGCCTTTATTGCTCTGATATTCGTTGAATTTTTAAGTGCCGCCTTAGTATTCTGTGACAGAGCATCCTGCTGAAGCTTTTTGAAATACTGACCTTTTTCACGCCGCATTTCTTTTTTTCTGTACTGCTCAACACGTAAAATAAATTTTGCCTTATCAATGCTGAACTGCTCAGCAAGCTTCGAGGCGTAAATATCACGGGCAATACTGCTTTCGACCCTTGCAAGAGACTGTGCCGCTTTTTCAAGATATTTCATCTTACCGTCACTTGTTCCGAGATCAAGGTCCTTACTCAGTCTCAGAAGCTCAAACTCAATATCGTTAGCAGCGCCGTCAATAAGACTGCGGTATCTTTCGGGTCCGTATTTCTTGAGTATCTCATCAGGGTCCTTACCTCCCGAAAGATGTACAACCCTTACCTTCATACCTATTGAAGAAAAAATACTTATGGCTCTGTCCGTGGCTTTCTGTCCCGCTTCGTCGGCATCGTAGGAAAGAATTATCTCATCGGTATACCTTGCAAGAAGATGAGCCATTTCGTTGGTCAGTGCCGTACCGAGGCAGGCAATTACATTATCGAAGCCTGCCTGATGAAGGGATATGGCATCCATATAGCCTTCAACAAGAATAAGACTTTTTTCCTTTGTATTCTTTGCAAGATTCAGACCGAAAACACCAAGACTCTTTTTATATACAAGGGTATCGGAGGAGTTGATATATTTCGGCTTACTGTCATCAAGGACACGTCCGCCGAAGGCAACCACATTACCTCTTACATCTATAATCGGTACCATAACTCTGTTACGGAAGGAATCGTAAAAGCTGACCTTACCGTCTTTTTCGCTTTTGTTGGCAAGATTGGCTTCATAGAGCTCTTCATAGGAGTAGCCCTTACCTCTCATATAAGTCAGAAGATTGCGCCAGCCTTCAGGAGCATAGCCTAAGCCGAAACGGATCAGCGTTCCTTTTTTAAGACCTCTTGCCTTATAATACTCAAGACCTGCTTTTCCGTTTTCTTCAAAGAGACAGGCATTGAAAAACCTTGCCGCCTCACGGTTTATTTCGTACATCCTTTTACGTTTTTCGGCAAGGGATGTATCATATCCCTCACTTGGCATCACCATACCGCAACGGTCACAGAGAAGTCTGACAGCTTCGGTATAATCAAGGTTTTCAGCCCTTCTTATAAAGGATATAACCTCACCTCCTGCGCCGCAGCCGAAGCAGAAAAAGCTCTGACTTTCGGGATACACCGTAAAGGAAGGTGTTTTTTCATTATGAAAGGGGCAGAGACCTACAAGATTTTTGCCTCTGCGCTTAAGAGGAGTATAAGATGAAATTGTCTGCTCGATATCACAGCGCATACGAAGCTCCGCAAGAAATTCATCTGAAAATCTTTGTGCCACAGATACCCCTCCTTTTTTATTTAATCATCTGCCGCTATGCAGTGTGCTGTTAGTTTTTTTATTTTTTCCATCCGCTGGGAATGAAATATTCACTGTAGATCTTGAGCGCATAATCGTCGGTCATACCTGCAATATAGTCACAGGCTGCCCTTTCGGCTCCGTCTCTCCAGGCAATAGTTATGTATTCGTTGGGAAGCTCATTGGGATTGCTTACAAAAAATTCGTAAAGAGACTGAATGAGCTTTATAGCTTTTCCCTCTTCGCTTTTGCAGACAGGATTTGTGTACACCCTGTCAAACATAAATTCGTGAAGAATATCGAAGGCTGCCTGAATATCTCTGTCGAGCTTCAGCTCATCTTCGGTATTTTCAATAGCTGACATAACAAGGGTATTGATTCTCTGACTCTTTTTTTCACCGAGATATTTTCTTGCCTCAGCAGGAATATTCCCCTCAGAAATAACTCCGCCTCTTACAGCATCGTCTATATCATGGTTTATATATGCAATTCTGTCAGCAAGCTTTACTATTCTTCCCTCAAGTGTACAGGCTTCCTCTCCTCTTGTATGGCAGAGAATACCGTTTCTTACCTCATAGGTAAGATTAAGACCTGCACCTTTATTTTCAAGAAGGTCAACTACTCTCAGACTCTGCTCATAATGCTTGAAGCCTCCGGGAAGCACCTCGTTGAGCGCTCTCTCACCTGCGTGTCCGAAGGGAGTGTGACCTAAATCGTGACCTAAAGCAATAGCTTCCGTAAGAGTTTCGTTAAGAGAAAGTCCGATAGCAATTGTTCTTGCAATCTGAGACACCTCAAGAGTGTGGGTAAGTCTTGTTCTGTAGTGGGCGCTGTCCGGTGCAAGAAAGACCTGAGTCTTATGCTTGAGACGGCGGAAGGCAGGACAGTGTATTATTCTGTCTCTGTCTCTCTGATAAGCTGTCCTGACGGGACATTCTTCTTCGGGGACAAGTCTGCCCTTGGTATTTTCACAAAGCATACCGTACTTTGAAACGGTCTTTTTTTCGTTTTCAAGAGTCCTTAATCTTATATGAGACATTCTGACACCCCCGCAAAAATAACGCTTTACTATAATATACGCAATTTTTTTCGTTTTTCCCCTAAAAATCTTAAATTATATCTGAGAATATCTCTCACCGACAATTTCACAGTCAAATCTGCCGTTTGAAAGATCTATAAGCTTTGCTCTGAAAGAATCCACAAGACCTTCGGGCATTCTGAAGGTTATTGTAACATTATCCGTAAACTGCGTGTCCTCAATTATTCCTCCACATTCACAGATAAGAGGATTAAGTCTGCCGTAGAAATTATAGTCGGCAGTAGCAGTGACAATCTTGCAAAGAGACATAGTTATTATCTCCCCGGCATCAAGAGCTATCTTGGCACCGTGAGAATAGGCTCTTACAAGTCCTCCGGCACCCAGCATTATTCCGCCGAAATATCTTGTAACCACGACACAGCAATCGGTTACATCCTCTTTAAGAAGCACATCAAGACAAGGTATACCTGCAGTGCCCTGAGGCTCACCGTCATCGCTGAAGCGTCTTATACCGCCCTCACGCAGCACATAGGCGTATACGTTATGAGTAGCATCCCAGTGCTTTGTCTTTATTTTATTTATAAATTCAAGAGCCTCCTCCTGAGTCTTTACCGGCTTTGAATAACCGATAAAGCGGGATTTCTTGACTATATACTCGTCACTGTTTTCCTGCTTTATTGTTCTGTATTCAGCCACACAGCTCACCTCTCCTACAATGAAAATAAGACGATACAAACTTAATTGCATCGTCTAATTCTTTCAGTTCATAATTATTTGCTGAGATTGAAACGCTTATTGAATCTGTCAACACGTCCGCCTGTATCAACGAGCTTCTGCTTACCGGTAAAGTAGGGGTGGCAGTTTGAACAAATATCAACACGCATATCCTTCTTTGTTGAACCTGTAGCGATCTTAGCGCCGCAAGCACATCTTACTTCTGTCTGTTCGTAGTTGGGATGAATATCCTTTTTCACTATCTTTCACCTCTTTCGGTTAGTTGCATTATTTAACGAATGGTATTGTAACACAAGAGAATTGAAAAATCAACATTTTTTTGAAAATAATTTTATTTTATTTAAAAAATCTTTTGTGCCGTATATTTTTCAGCTTTCTACCTTTATTTCTCTGCCGAGATTAAAGGAATAAAGAAGAGTTTCTTTGACGGGATAACCCGTACTGAGAGCAAGCGCCCTCTTATAAAGAAGCACCTGAGAGGAATATTTTTCCTTAAACTCCTCATCGGTAAAAAGTCTGTCTGTCTTATAGTCTACTACTACAAGCTCACCCTTTTCCACAAAGGCACAGTCGGCAATACCCTGAACCATTACCTTTTCATCAGAAAACTCATCAGTGCCCTCATAAATTTCATTTATAGGCACCTCAATAGTAAACTTCTTTTCTCTCATAACCTTTTCACTTGAAAGAATTCTGCCGGCAAGACTGCTTCGGAAAAACTCCTCAACAGCTTTTACATTTATGCCCTCAGCTTCTTTTTCGGTTATGATACCCTTACCGAGAAGTCTTGCTATCTCTGCACTTACATTTTCTTTTGCTTTTTCATAGTCAGCATACTGCATAAAGGTATGAGTAGCTATACCGCGCTGAGCTCCCGTAAGACCTCCTTCACAGAGAAATGAGGGTGCCGAAGAAGCGAAATATTCTCTGTCAACAAAGTTTTTGTCAACCTCAGAGGCAGCTCTTTTCATAAGCACATTGGAAAGTGCCTCGTATTTATATCTGAATTCAGCCTTTTCCTTTATCCTTGCTATAAAGTCATAATCTGCCATATTGCCCTTGTCTTCCTCGCGTGTAAGCTCAGGCATAAGCTCTTCCTCCATAAAGCCGATTACCACCTTAAGAGGTGATTCACAAGGAAGAACAACACTTTCGTCAAGACCGGTTATTTCCCTGAGCTCAACGGCATCCCTGTGTCTTAAAAGAGCCGTTACAAGCCACTGACCTATACCCGAAGCAGAGGATACAAGGAAGGGTGAAACCTTTTCGGTGCAGGGATTTATATTTGCCGCACAGCTTTTAAGGGCACCTTCAATATTCTTTGTACCGTAAACCATAATAAGTCTTTCTTTTGCTCTTGTAAGGGCAACATAAAGAACACGCAGCTCCTCACTCATACCGTCAAGACTTTTTGAAAGCTTCACAGCCGAATGGCATACCGTCGGGAACTGCTCAAAGGTTTCAATATCTCTTCTCACAAGGCCCAGACCGTGCTTAAGGCTGATAAGAAGATTTTCCGTCTCGTCTCTTTTATTGAACCTTCCGCCGCAGCCCCCGAGAATACATACGGGGAATTCAAGTCCCTTTGACTTATGTACAGACATAATCTTCACCACGTCTGCACTCTGCACCTGACCGAGGCAGGCAGTAAGGTCCTTTTCATTGTTCTTAAGACGGTCAATAAAACGTACAAAGCCCGAAAGTCCTATATATCCTGCAGCCTCATAGGAGTCAGCGTAATCCTTCAGAAGCAGAAGATTGGACCTTTTCATTCCCGTAGAATCAACAGCATCAAAAATATTAAGAATGGATGTATCCTCGAAAATCTCATCAATAAGACTTCTCGTGCTAAGACATACACTCAGCCGTCTCCACAGTCTTATTCTTTCGGCAAAAGCCTTTACCTTTTCATCACCGTCAGACTCTTTTTTAAGAAGAGCCGTATATATATCCCCGCTTCTCGTCTCAATGCGGTACTGTGCAATTTCATCTACAGTAAAAGCAAACAGCGGAGACATCATAACACTCAGAAGAGGAATATCCTGATTTGGATTGTCGATAATTCTGAGAATATTAAGTGCAAGACTTATTTCATTTGAAGAAAGGAACGAGCCCGTCGGCTCCGTAAAGGAGGGTACACCCATTTTTCTGAAGGCATCGGCATAGATATTGCTTCTGTCCTTCGTTGAACGAAGAAGCACGGCAAAGTCACCATAGGATGCTCTTCTTTCTCCGTCACCGTCTTTTACGGTAAAGCCTCCGTCAATCATTTCTTTAATGGTTTTCGCAATATATCTTGCCTGATTTTCATCGGAAGATTCAACAACAAGCTCTCCCGTATCAACAAAATGAAGCTCTGCACCGAGACGGTTTTCGTCGTCATATTTTGCCGAGGGAACAAGGCGCTCCTCTTCGTTATAATCAATATCACCGCAGGATTTACTCATAAGAGCAGTAAAAATAAAGTTTATAATATCCGTTACACCCTTACGGCTGCGGAAGTTGTTGCCCAGAATAATTTTTGCAGGATAGCTGTCCTTTTCTCTGTCATAAAGAGGATACTTTTCCTTAAGAGAGATAAATATTTCAGGCATAGCCTGACGGAAGCCGTAAATACTCTGCTTTACGTCACCGACACGGAAAAGATTATTTCTTGAAATAGCAGTAAAAAGCATATCCTGTGCTTCGTTGGTATCCTGATATTCGTCAATAAGAATTTCATCATAACATTCAGCAATAGCTCTTGCCTTATCGGTAAATTCATAGCCGTCCTCGTTTTTTCTGACAAGAAGGCTCAATGCACCGTGAGCAATATCACTGAAGTCCGTCAGCTTTCTTTCCTTTTTGTTACGGGTGAAAATTTCACCGTAAAGCCTTACTGTACGGCAAAGAGCATCAACAAGAGGATAAAAGAAAGTCATATCATCTGTGTATTCCTCTTCACTTGATGGAAATATATCCCTGAGAGCTTTTATCTTTTCCTTTGCAGTATCACGCTTTGCAATAAGTCCGTCAAAGAAAGCATCCTCCTTAAGTGAGGCAGGTGTGCGCCCTCTTCTTGCCGCCTGAAAACGGAGGATTCCGTCTTTTACCATATCCCACTCCCCGTCTTCAAGGAGCTCAAGAATATATTCATACTGAGCCTTATCCGATTCTACGGTGTTGCCCAGCGCTTTTTTCATATCCTCAGTGTCACAGCTCTCAATAATATAATCAGCCGTATCAATAGCATATTTGAGGCAGTCACCCACATAAGAGGAAATAATTCTTCCGTAGACACTGTCACAGACTCTTACTCCCGGTCTGAAGCCCTCAGAAAGGCTGTCAAGCCATCGGTCAGGAAAAGGGAATGAGCGTGAATTTTCATAGAGCTTTTTCACCGTCTCGGCAAGGTAGCTGTCATCTCTGCCGCGGAAAAGAAGCTCGGAAAGATTACGGAAGCTTTCACCTCCCTCTTCATACATAAGAGATAGCGCCTCATCGGCACTTTCATTTTTTATTATTTCAAGCTCACCCTCATCGGCGGGCTTGCTGTCGGGAGATATGGAAAGAAGCTCAAAGTTTTCTCTCACAAGACCCGCACAGAAGCTGTCAATGGTACAGATTTTTGCTGCGGGCAGAAGCATCTGCTGACGGATAAGATTGGTATCGTCAGGTCTTTCTCTGAGAAGCTCTTCAACGGCTGCGGTTATTCTTTCAAGCATTTCATTTGCCGCTGCCTTGGTAAAGGTAACAATAAGAAGACGGTCGGCAGAGGTCGGATTTTCTTCGTCGGTGATTCTCTTTATTACTCTTTCAACAAGAACCGCCGTTTTACCTGAGCCCGCTGCTGCAGATACAATTATGCTGCCGCGCCTTGAGTTTATAGCGTCACTCTGCTGCTTAGTCCAGTTTCTGCTCATTTTCTTCCTCCTCTCCCTCACCTCTTATGATGTCAGCACATTCATTGTGGGGTAATTTTCTGAAATATCTCATCTGCGGATTTTCTTCCATACATACCTCGGCATAATCGCACCACGCACACACGTCCGTATAATTTGAACCGCAGACGGGACTTGCGTGTACAATACCCGAATGGATTGAGTCACCCGTATTCTTTATAATTTCATCCATTTTTTCACCAAGCTTTGAAAGGGTGGCAAGGTCGATGAATTTACCGCTGATTTTACCGTTTCTCTTATCAACGGTCACAGGGATAAAGAGTCCTCTGCCCTCTCTGTCCATATGGGACACCATATCGTATTCACTGAGAATCATTCCGTTCATTTTACCCGCCTTGTAGCGTGCCTCTCTGCGGATTTCTCTGTCACTTTCTCTTGAGCCGTATTTTACAGTGTTCATTTTTGCGGGGAAATACAGTACACCCGCCGGAATGATATTCTCATATTCACCTGTACCGTTCCTCCACAGAGAAACAAGGTAAAGGAGCATCTGCATATTAAGTCCCTGAAGAACCTCGGAAAGCTCAAAGTCCTTTCCGCCGGTCTTATAGTCAACAACTCTTATGAAGCGTCTGCCGTCAAGGTCCATCTTATCAACACGGTCAATACTGCCGTTAATCTGTATACTGCCTTTTTCAAGGGCGACAGTCACGGGTGCTATTCCGTCCCCTCCTATGGGAAGCTCAAAGGCACAGGGCTCAAAATCACTTGTCTGAAACTCACTGCGCAGACGATCAACAATATTATAGATAACCTTGAGGAGTCTTGCGTAAATATAACTGAATCTTGCGCTTCGGTCCTCACCGCCGCTCATTTTGTCCTCCATATATTCCGTAAGGGCAACACGTATTTCCCTTCTTGCCTCTTCGTCGGTAAGTCTCAGGAATTCAGCTCCCTTATATTTATCAAGAACAATTTCAAGCACATGATGTATTACCGTACCGCTTAAGGATGCATCAAGCTGAGCCCTGACTCTCGGCTTTGCCCTTACACCGTAACGGCAGTAATACATAAAGGGACACTTACTGTAGGTTTCCATCTGCGTAGGTGAAAAGAATAAATCCTTACCGAAAAGCTTAAGTGCTGTGTCTTCATTTTCAAATTCATAAGGCTCCTTATATACTGCTCTGCCTATTGAATCAAGAACAGCTCCGTAGTCCTTCTTCTCTGCAAAATAAGTATAGAGACTGTCACTTTCCATACTGCTTTCACGGTACTTTTCAGCCATAATCTGAAAAGCAGATTTCTCACTTTCAATACGGTCAAGGGTGCTTTCTTCACCGGTGGAAATTCTCGTAAGCTCAGGTATAATTTTTTCCGTAAGTGTGATACCCTCACTCTTATTTTTCTTTTCACTGCCCTCACCGGTTACACAGTAAGAAAGGAAAAGCTTTTCCTTTGCAGAAGAGAGAGTATTATAAAGAATAAATCTTTCTTTAAGACTTTTGTCCTTTATACCCTCACCGAAGTAAAGACCCGTCTTTTCGATTCTGCCTCTTTCAGCAAAAGAGAAAAGACCGCTTTCACTCTGATTCTTCGGAAAAAGTCCGCTGATAAGACCAACTGCAAAAACTGCTTTTGCACTGCCCGTGAGCATTCTTTCGGCATTTACGATGCTTACCTCATCGAAGCCGTCGGGAAGCTTACCCAGCGTCTTTTCACTTATAACCAGAATAAATATTTCAAGAAGTCTCTTTTCCTTTACTCTTCTGTCACCGAGAGCCGATGCCATATCATCAAAGGCCTCCATAAGTATATCCCATATCTGCTCCTGCTCTACGGCAAGCTCAGTATAGCCTTCTTTTTCAAGGGAAAGAGCATAGCTTTTAAGGTTTTCGTCTGTTTTATTTTCACGCAGATACTCATAAAGCGCCTTTACGGCCTGCTTACCTGTAGCACCGTCAAGCTTTTCTCTGAGTCGGAGAACGGGCGTGACTATCTTCTCACGGAGCTTATTGAGCTCTTCAAGCTCGGCTATTCTCTTTTCACTCATAACCTCGCCAAAGCCGCCGGGATTATCAGTCCACTCCCTGAGCCACTTTTTACCCGTTATATCCCACATAAAACAGTAGTTTTCTATTTTTGCCGTTTCCTCGGTACTAATACCTGAAACCGATGTCTTCAGAGCGCTGAAAACACTGTCACTGTCAAATCCGTCGGCACAGATTGTAAGCAGACTTCTGACAAAGCTGATAAGAGGCTGATTGACTGTCTCCTGCCTCTTGTCCTCAAAGAAGGGTATACCGTACTTTCTGAAGGAAAGGCGCAGCTGCTTTTCATATTTCTCATCATCCCTGAAAACAACTGCAATATCCCTGCAGCGATAACTGCCCTCTCTTATAAGCGCTTTTATTCTTCTTGCCACCGCATCACATTCATCATAAAAATCAGCAGCAGTAATTACGGTAATATTTTCACTTTTCTTTTCACAGGGAGTAAAAAGCGGATTATAGAGATTCTTTTCAAGGTGTTCTATATCCTCGCTGAAAAATTCCTTTTCATATCCGCAGATAACAGGCTCACCCACCTCTATTCCGTTATTACCTGCAATACGCATAAGCTTACGTGCTGTCTGCTGAATATACGGAAAGGGTCCCGTACAGGCTGAAATATCAATCTTGTCAAGGCAGAGTGTGATATACACATCATCTGCGCTTCTGAGCATAAGTGAAATAAGCTTAAGCTCATCAAAGGTGAAGGAAGGAAAGCCGTCAATTACAATAGTCTTACCTCTGAAGAAATCCTCAGTGGCAATAATATCGTAGACCCTCGAAAGAAGGTCTGCATCATCAAAGGCACCTTCACTTATAACAGCTTCATAGGTACGGTAAATCAGACAGACCTCACGGATTTTTTCACGGAGCATACTGTCTGTTATATCCTCTGCCGTTTTTTCCAGAGCATCAGCAGTAATGCCCTCCTTTTTCATATCATCAACAAAAGAGAGCAGCTTTGTAACAAGAGCGATATCGTTCTTGTGTCTTTTAAAAACCTTCAGCTTATCTTCAAGCTCTTCAATCGCAAGGGACATATAAATAAGTCTTGATGTATTACCAACTATCGGCTTTTTAATACCGCCGAAGGTTGAAAGAACTATATGTGAAAGTCTTTTAAAGCTCAGCACCTCTACATCCGAGGCAGCCTTCGGACCTAAAAGAGAGAGTATGCTTTTATCACTTTCAAAGGTATAATGCTTGGGTACAATGAGCATAGCTTCACTGCCCGACTGTACCTTTTCACCGAGTATTTTATGGGCAGCAGTTGTTTTACCGCTGTTTTTTCTGCCGATAATAAATTTAAGCATAGTTTTCCTCTCCCCTGAAATTGCTACGGATATTATAGCTTATTACACGATTCTTTGCAAGTGAATATATTACCGCACGGTGACAAAAAAGGGACTTTACTGCAAAGCCCCTTTTCTTCTGTATTGAATTTATGCGAAAGCTCTGATGAGATAAAGTATAAGCATATGCACGGGATAGAAGGCATAAAAGCTGTACTGCACAATTTTTCCGCCCTTCCCCTTTCTTCCTCCGTAAAGCCATATCGGAATAAGAGCAAATACCGCATAACCCTGAATGGGAATTTCTGCCGCCTTACCGAAAATCTCCACGGGTACAACCTGACCTTCAAAAAAGACAATATTGATAAGCACCATTCCCACAAGCTGCAGCAGCCAGGCAAAAGGAAAGTCTCTGAAAAGATAAAACATTACTACAGTTATCATACCGAGAAATCCGTAATCGGGGAAGCCTATCACTGAAGCTATTGCTATAAGTAAAAGCCACAAAACAGAAAGACCGATATTTTTTCCGTTCCTGTTCTTTTTCAGAGAATCAATGACTCTGATTGCAAGAAGTCCGAGAAGAAGGGTAAAAAGTACATTCTGATGATAGGGATTGAAAAATCGGCTGCTGTAGAAAAGATTGAACGGAATTTCCGTTATAACAGCAAAGCCCAGAAGACGCAGCGCATACCTTTTAAAATTCGATGTATGTACGTATCCTTCAGCTATCTGAAAAGCAAAAATCGGGAAGGCAATTCTGCCTATATAAGTCATCCAGTCACCGAAGGACATAAATGTTGCCCATATATGATCACTGAGCATCAGTACGCAGGCAATAAACCGGAGCATATCTGACGTAAGACCTCCGAAGGGCTGTTTTACAAAAGGACTGTTTGCAGGAAGAGATAAAAATTTTTCTTTATTCATAAGCTTCACCTCCGCTTGTTTCTTCCACTTATAATATAACATATACAAGACCTATAAGCAATGATTAT
>JAZRQQ010000128.1:0-17860 GCA_045649935.1 Acutalibacteraceae bacterium
TTGTTCTTCTGTTCCCCACAATGAAGTCACTTGATAAATAAAACATCAAACACCAAAGACTGCTGTCAGTTAATTCTGATAGCAGTCTTTCTGTTTATATGTGCGTTTCTATTTTGTTTCGATACACTTGTTTTTACCCTTTATCTGTGTTAAAATCAGTTATATCAAAACAAAAGGGGTATACCTATGAATATATTAATTATTGACGGACAGGGCGGACAGCTGGGTGCGCAGATTATAAAGGCAATAAATCTGAATTTTTCTGATGTTAATCTGTCGGCAGTAGGTACAAATGCTATTGCAGCTGCTGCAATGCTGAAGGCAGGTGCTAAAAATGCCGCAACAGGTGAAAATCCCGTTGTAGTTGCCTGCCGTAAGGCAGATGTTATTATCGGTCCCGTGGGTATTGTTATTGCCGATTCTCTGATGGGTGAGATAACTGAAAAAATGGCTGTTGCTGTCGGCAGAGCTGATGCTGTGCGTATTCTTATTCCTATTAATAAGTGCGATAACCTGATTGCGGGTGTACCGAATCTTAATGCAGGTGCTCTTATTGAGGATGTGATTTCAAAATTACACAGTATTGCAGAAAAGGGCAGAGCTTGACAAAATGCCGTGTCCGATGTATAATGTGTGAGCTGTTCAGAAGAACTGCGTGGGAACAGAAGTTTCCGACTTGTATAACTATATTTTATTATTACGGATGCTATGAAGGTGTCGTTGTCTCAGAAGGGATAATGGCATCTTTTTATGTTTCGGAGGAGCTTTTATGAAAAACAACAGAATTATGAAAATGATATTCTCAGCTATGTTCCTGGCACTCAGCTATGTTCTGCCTTTCCTTACCGGTCAGATTCAGGAAATAGGCTCGATGCTTTGCCCTATGCATCTGCCCGTTCTGCTTTGCGGATTTATCTGTGGCTGGCCCTGGGGGCTGGCTGTAGGCTTTATTGCGCCTTTTCTGCGCTCGGTTACTCTCGGTATGCCGCCGCTTTTTCCGACTGCCTTCTGTATGGCTTTTGAGCTTGCAGCCTACGGTGCAGCTTCAGGTGTTATGCACAGAATACTTCCGAAGAAAAAGATATCTGTGTATGCCTCACTTATTATTGCAATGATAATCGGCAGAATAGTATGGGGCTTTGTAATGTTTGCTTCTATGAGCATCAGCGGCGGTGCCTTTACTTTTGCAGCGTTTGTTGCAGGCGCTTTTACAAATGCAATTCCCGGTATTATTGTACAGATAATTTTAATCCCCATACTTGTTATGGTTCTTGAAAATCCGAAAATTTTCAAGTTCAGAGATTGATTCTTATTTAAGTCAACCTTCCCACTGACAGGAAGGTTGATTTTTTTATCTCAGAGGAAATAAAAATGAGCGTATTTATATATTTTTGTTGAAAAGCCGTGAAGGGTTTGGTATAATTGATTTATATGTAAAAGGAGAGATGTATATGGATAACAATGCAACGATTATAGCTCTTTCGGGTAAGGGCGGCGTAGGTAAAACCTCAATTTCTGCCGCTATTGTCAAGCTTCTTGTTGAGGCTTATCCTGATAAAAAAATCCTTGCAATTGATGCTGACCCTGCCGTGGGCTTATCAACTGCCCTTGGAATAGATGTAAAGACAACTATTGACGATATCAGAAAGGAAATAGTTGCAACGGTTGAAGATGGTAATACAAAGGCAGCTATTGAGCTTTTAGGTGATGCAAGATACAGAATTTTTGATGCCCTGGTGGAAACTGACGGCTTTGCTTTCATTGCTGTGGGCAGACCTGAAAGTGCAGGCTGTTACTGTAAAATCAATGCCTATCTCAAAGAGGTTATCAGCATCCTTTCAGCAGACTTTGACTATGTTGTTATTGACGGTGAAGCAGGCGTTGAGCAGATTAACAGAAGAGTTATGGAAAAGGTTACCCATCTTCTTCTTATTACCGACGCCAGCAAAAAGGGTACTCAGGTTATCGGCACCATAAAGAGTGTGGCTGATGAGCTTGTAATGTATAAAAAGCTCGGTGCAATTGTAAACAGAATACCCGATGAGAGTGTTATTGAGCATATAAATACAGGTGACATTCCCGTCCTTTCATATATCCCCACAGACAGCAACCTTGCAATTTTTGATATTGAAGGTAAAGATATAACAAAGCTTCCCGATGACTCAAATGTTGTTGCAGGAGTTAAAAAGGCTCTCAAAGAGCTTGAGATATTATAAGGAGAAGGCTATGAAGGATTTAAAACATCTTTATGAATTTGAAAAGCTTCTGCAGGAAGCCAACAATGAGCTGGTGCAAAAGGCAAAGGCTGACGGCGGTATTGCTCTGGGCTATACCTGCTATCATATTCCCGAGGTGCTTCTCAACTGCGGAAACTGTTTTTCTGTAAGACTCAGAGCACCCCGTACAGGCTCAATGGATATTGCAACCTATTATATGAGCAACTTCCTTTGCGGTTATTCAAAGGCTATTCTTGAAAGAGCAATTGAGGGAGGCTTTAACTTCCTTGATGCTTTGCTTGCAGCTGAAACCTGCTCTGAAATGAACAGAACTGCAGAGCATTTTGAGCTTCTTGATTTAGTTGAAAACGATAAGTTTTTTGTTACATTCCTTGATATGCCCTTTAAAATTGAAGAGCATACAGTCAAGCACTATGTAACGCAGACACGAGTAAAGATTCTTGATAAAATGGCTTCTGTTTACGGCGTTGATACATCTGACGAGGCGCTGAAAAAGGCAGTAGAAGAGCACAATGAGGTCTGCCGTCTTATGACGGAGATAGGTGAGTACAGAAAAGAAGATAATCCGAGGATTACAGGCTATGAATATCATATTCTCAACCTTGTTACATACTGCTGCCCCAAGGCACTGATTCTTCCTGCACTTCGTGAAACTGCAGAGGAGCTCAGAACAAGAGAGCCTGATGCGAAGAAAAGCTACCGTGCAAAAATTGTTGTTGTGGGCTCCGAAATGGACGACCCCGATTTCACATCTCTTATCGAAGACAGCGGTGCTCTTGTAGTTGCTGACAGATATTGCTTCGGTGCACTGCCCGGCAGACAGGAGATTATTCTCAGAGAGGGTGAGGATGTGCTGACACAGATTTGTCTGCATTATCTTAAAACAAGTCAGTGCCCCCGCTTTATGAGTCACGAAAAGGTTCAGGAAAGACGTGACTATGTAAAAAAGCTTGTTGAAGATTATAACGCAGACGGTGTTATGTACGAGCAGCTTAAGTTCTGTGAATACTGGGGTTATGAAAGAGCGTTGGCATCTTATGTTATGAATAATGACTACGGAGTACCTACTGCAGCTGTTGACCGTCAGTATACTGCTTCGGCATCAGGTCAGCTTCGTACGAGAGTTCAGGCTTTTGTAGAAAGCCTTGAAATCAAGAAAATCCAGAAGGAAAGACAGGTGAAGGAGAATGGATAATTACGGAAAGCTCTATAAAGAGCATACCGCCTTGCTCAGACACAGAGAGTGGCGCGGCTTCAAGGATACAATGTATGATTATTACCGTTGGCTCGTTACCTGGAAAGATATGATCAAGATGGTGCTCAAGGCTCCGGTATCAACTGTAAAGGGTATATGGAGATATCGCTGGATGGCGTCTTATCTTGCAACTCCCTCTTTCATAGACCGTCACGTTGCAGGGCTTCGCGGATCCCATCTGCGTATTGCTCACCTTCACTATAATATGATTGTAAAGCACACCACAAAGCTTATTAATATCAGCTTCCGTGCCGACGAAAATCTCAACCCCGGCAATAAGCTTTCAAAGAAAATCGTGCTTATGGATGAGATTGTGCCTAACGAGGTTTTCACGGGCTTCCCGAATCTTATCCCTGTCCCTCTTCAGACCCTGCCTATATTCCTTGCGACAATGGTTGACCAGCAGATTACACCTCCTTACCTTGAGGTTACGGAAAGCTTCGGTGTACCTGCTGATGTCTGCCCCTTACCAAGTGCCGAGGCAGGTGTTGCTATTGAGGATGATTATCCGAAAATGGGCTGTTGTATGATAGGAACCAATATGCCTTGTGACGGTTCAATTATGAACTCCTCATTCCTTGACAGAAGACTTAATCTTCCTACTCATTTCTTCGGTATTCCTCTTCGTTATGACGGTGAGGATGTTCAGGAATACGCTGTAGAAGAAATCAAGTCTCTTATTAAATTCATCGAGGACCAGACAGGTGAGAAGTTCAACTGGGATGAATATTTCAGACGAATGAAGGACTATAACAAGCAGCTTGAATATGAAAGACAGAAATGGGATATCAACAGAACAGACTATCCTCAGATGACAGGTGCTACCTTCTGGCTTTACAGAATTTACTATTTCAATCTTTCCGGCGGCTCAAATGAAAACTTCCTTAAGGTTGATAAAAAAGTAAACAAGATTATGATGAAGGCTTATGAAAATAAGACTCTCGTAAATAAGAATATGCGTCACAGAGCAGTTGTATGGTCCTGTCCGGCTAACTACTATACTTCCTTTGCAAACTGGCTTGAAAATTGTTGGGGCATAACCGTTGTTATGGATATGGAAACTATGATTTCATATCTTGAAATTGATTCAGAGGATAAAGAGCAGTCACTTAAAGACCTTGCAAAAACTTATCAGCGCTCAATTATGCGTAAGCACACAAAGGGTGGCTACCGTAACGTTGTTGACGAGCTCTGGAGAATCGTTGAAGAGTACAATGCTGATACCGTTATTATGTATGATCAGATTTCCTGTAAGGGTATGGACGGTCTTCAGGGTATCTTTGACGATCAGGCAAGAGAAAAGGGTGTCAATTTTATCTGGGTACGTCAGGATCTTATGGATCCCCGTACAATTTCAAGACGAGAAATGCGTGATCAGGTAAATAAGTATATGCAGACAGTTTTGCAGGAAGAGCCTCTTGATGCTTCACTGCTTGACTTTGAAGATGATTTAGCTTGGTAAAGGAGAATACAGAAATGAAATATTTTGGCGGATGCGATGTAGGCTCAACCTACACAAAATGCGTAATTCTTGATGAAAACGGCAACATTGCCGCAAATGTTACAAACAGAAGTAAAATCAACCCCGTACAGAGCGCACAGATAGCTCTTGATGATGCTGTGGCTCAGATTGAGGGTCTTGAATCAGCAGAAAAGCTTACCTATCTTATCGGTACGGGCTACGGCAGAAACAAGGTGCCCTTTGCTGATGAAAATATATCGGAAATCAGCTGTCATGCTATGGGCGTACACGTTACTAACCCTGAGGTAAAGGCTATTATCGATATTGGCGGACAGGACGTTAAAGGTATTGCTATTGACACTGACGGTACAGTTAAAAACTTTGCAATGAATGATAAATGCGCTGCAGGTACCGGCAGATTCTATGAAGCTATGGCAAATGCCTTTGAAATGACTCTTCCCGAATTTTCTCAGCTTTCACTGGGTGCAAAAAACACAATTCCCATCACTGCTCAGTGCACAGTTTTTGCCGAAAGTGAGGTTATCTCTCTTGTAGGTGAGGGTAAGCCTATGGACGAAATTGCTGCAGGTATTCAGCTTGCCGTTGCAAAGAGATGCTTTGTTATGGCTAAAAAAGCAGGTGCAACAGACAGCATCACTCTTACGGGTGGCTGTGCTAAAAATGCAGGTCTTAAGGCTGCTATAGAAAAGGTACTGAAAATCAAGGTTGTTGAGCTCAGCACTGACCCTCAGCTTATGGGTGCTCTCGGTGCGGCAGAGTATGCAAGACAGAAAGGTCTTTCTAAGGTGAACTGATATGAATATCATTTTAATTATACTCGGTGTGATATTTGCTTTATTTGTTATTACCTTTGCAATTTATTGGTTCAATCTTGATATGAAGCTTGTCCGTGTGGTTTATGATTGGCTTTGGAAGCATCGCTATGATAAAATGAAAAAGGATAAGAAGCTGTAATGGATTTTTTTGATTCACTTATAAAGGAAGCCCTTGAAAAAACTCAGGGGCTTACTGAAATTAATTACGCTTATGATGCTGAAAATCCCTGGAGGGATGCAGGTGCCAATCAGGTTATACTGCAGAAGCACAGTGCCTTTGAGCTCAGCGGAACGGGCTTTAATCTTGTTACATCCTCTGATGTAACGGACGGTATTACCCTTATTGGAAGTGAGCTCAGGGATATAAAAAAAGACTGCAAATTCACAAGAATTACTCTTTTGCAGATTGATGAGCCTGAAGAACAGCAGAAGTCCTATAATCTTATAAGAAAAATCGAATATGTGAAATATCATTATTTCCCTGACGGTTATATGATAAGAACCTCGTCACGGTCGCATAAAGAGGCAGTAAGAGTGTCAAAGGATGCTGTAAAGAAGGGCATCAGCTTTCAGAGTGTAGGTAACCTACTTATTAACAAGTACAAGGAAATTCCTGCAGTAAAGGGCGTAAGGGTTATCTTTATAACGTCTCCCGAAGCTGACCACAGAGCTTATGAAGCTATGGCGCAGAAAAGCAATGACATCACCGAAACTCTCAACCATATTATGAACAGCGACAATTTCGACTGTGATACCTGTAATCTCAAGCCCGTATGTGACGAGATTGAGGGTATGAGAGAGCTTCATTTTAAATCTATGGCAAAGAGAGAAAGCTGATTATGGATAAGAAAGATGTTATAGATTTTTTTGATAAGCTGGCACCCTGCTGGGATGATATAAATATTCAGAATGAAGAGGTTGTTTCTGAAATTCTCATTAAGGGCGGTATCAGAAAGGGCATAAAGCTTCTTGATGTTGCCTGCGGTACGGGAGTGCTTTTTCCGAGGTATGCCGATATAGGTGCTGAGGTGACGGGAATTGATATTTCATCGGAAATGGTGAAAAGAGCAAAAGAAAAATTCCCTGAAGCAAAGGTGATTTGCGCCGATGTGCTGGAGTACAGCTTTGAGGAAAAGTTTGATGCAGTAATGGTATATAACGCATTTCCTCATTTTCAGGAGCCTGAAAAGCTGATAGAAAAGCTGTCTCTGCTAATGAAAGAATCAGGCCGTCTCACTGTTGCTCACGGTATAAGTGAAGAAGAGCTTAAAAAGTGTCATTCGGGCAGTGCTCAGAAAATTTCGGTACCCCTTGTGAAAAAAGAGGTGCTTGCAGAAATGATGAGCCTCTACTTTGATACGGATATTATGATTTCTGATGAAAGAATGTATATGGTCTCCGGAGTGAAAAGGTAACATAAGGGGATTTATAAAGTAAAAGCAAAATGCAAAACGGACGAAATTCGATGTTTCGTCCGTTTTTATAGATTATTTTGATTTATAACTGCAGGCTCTATCTGTGTTTCAGAGCCGAGGATGAATTCTTCAAAATACATAAGCAGCTCCTTTGATTTTTCAGATGAATTGATAAGAGTGTATAAACAATAAAAATACCTGCCTTACTTTTGTCTGCAGACCTGAGGCAGGTATTTATTATTTACTTTATCTGTGCTTCTACGAGACTGCCCTGACAGTATTTCTTGCGAAGAACAGGCTTTTCAATTTTACCTGTGGGGTTACGGGGAACTTTTTCGAAGACAATCTTTTTCGGTCTCTTATATCGGGGAAGCTCTTTACAGAATTCATTGATTTCTTCTTCTGTACAGCTTACACCGTCCTTAAGCTCGATAACGGCAAGAGTCTTTTCGCCAAGACGCTCATCAGGTATACCGATAACGGCAACGTCCTTGATTTTTTCGTGCTTACGCAGAGCATCTTCAATCTGTACGGGATAAATGTTTTCACCACCGGAGATAACAACGTCCTTTTTACGGTCAACAAGATAGATGAAGCCGTCCTCGTCCTCACGTCCCATATCACCCGTATAAAGCCAGCCGTTACGGAGAACTTCATTTGATGCCTCTTCGTTTTTGTAGTAGCAGAGCATTACGCCGGGACCCTTGACAATAAGCTCACCGATGTCACCCTGAGGTACTTCGTTTCCTTTTTCGTCAACGATTTTTGCTTCCCAGAGATAACCGGGCTTACCGATTGCACCGACCTTATGGATGTTTTCCACACCGAGATGTACACAGCCGGGACCGATTGATTCGGAAAGACCGTAGTTGGTATCATACTGATGATGGGGGAAGATACTCATCCATCGCTTGATAAGGCTGGGAGGTACGGGCTGAGCGCCGATGTGCATAAGTCTCCACTGTGAAAGGAGATAATCGTCAAGGTTTACTCTGCCGCTTTCAATAGCGTCAAGCATATCCTGAGCCCAGGGCACAAGAAGCCATACGATTGTACATTTTTCCTCTGTGACTGCACGGAGAATCCATTCAGGCTTTACACCTCTTAAAAGAACAGCCTTGCTTCCGCTGAGAAGGCTTCCGAACCAGTGCATTTTTGCACCGGTATGATAAAGGGGAGGAATACAAAGGAAAACATCATCCTCACTCTGTCCGTGGTGATTCTGTTCAGTCATACAGGATGAAATGAGAGCTTTATGATTATGTAAAATAGCTTTCGGGAAGCCGGTTGTACCTGATGAAAAATAAATAGCTGCATAATCCTCTTCTCTGAGCATAACGGGAGGTGCTTCGGATGAGCAGAAGTTCATCATAGCACAGCAGTCCTCGCTGTATGAAGGGCCGTCCTTGCCCACATAGAACATTGTTTTAACGTCGGGGATGCTGTCTGCAACCGAATCGATACGCTCGATAAATTCTTTACCGAAGATAAGCACCTCACAGTCAGCAAGATCAAGACAGTATCTGATTTCGTCACCTGAGTAACGGAAATTCATAGGTACGGCAATGCATCCTGCCTTGAGGATACCGAAATAAAGGGGAAGCCATTCAAGGGAGTTCATAAGCAGAATAGCAACCTTGGTGCCTCTTTTGAATCCGCGGCTGAGAAGAAGGTTAGCAAAGCGGTTTGCACGTCTGTCGAAGCTTTTCCATGTCATCTCACGGCGGTAGGGTGTGCCTGCGTTGGCACTTTCTATAAGACTTGCCTCTCTCCAGGTTACGGCACTGTCGCGCTCCTCTGAGGGATTTATCTCAACAAGAGCAGTTTCCGCACCCTTGAGTCGGGCATTGCGTTCAAGTAAATCTGTAATTACCATTTTTGTTCTCCTTTGTGGGTTATAAGTGCTTTTATATCTCTGAACCGTATTTTCCGTCGGTTGTACGGAGATAATACAGATAGCATTAAAATCACTTTATAAATTTAACACATAAAAGCGTAAAAGTCAAGTGTAAAAACCGAAAGGAAACAGATTTATTTTATAAAAATTATATCTTCAAAATAAGGCTTTATTATGGTATAATAAATTTATAAAATTTTACTGCAGGTGAAAAATATGAAAAATATAACTGTAACTGAAAATGCTGTTCTGCTCTCACGAAAGGGTGAGCTTGTGCGTATAAGTGCGTGCGGTGATAATGCTATCCGTTTTCAGGGATTTCCTGATTGCAGAGTGATTGACGAGGATTATAATCTGATGCCGGGCAGCGCCGAAGCAATTATTGAAGACAACGGTGATTGGGCAGCTGTTACCTGCGGTAAGCTGAAATGTGTTATCGGAGGCAGCGGAAGAGTAGTCTTTTATGCTGACGGAAAGGAAATACTCAGAGAAAAGCCTGAGCTTACCTTTGAGGACGGCTTCCGCCACTATGAAAACAAGGGCAGCGGACTCTGGTCGGCAAGGGTTACCTTTGAGCCCTATGAAAACGAACACTTTTTCGGTATGGGACACAGCTGGGACAACGGCTTCGATCTTAAGGGCTCAAGCATAGATATAAGAAATGTCAATGCGAAATGCACTATACCCTATGTTTATTCCTCACGTGGCTACGGATTTTTATGGAATGTGCCTTCAACGGGGCTTTGTGAATTATCAAATAACAGAACAAGATGGAGCAGTGACTGCTGTCACGCGATAGATTATGTTGTAATTGCGGGAACGCCAAAGGAGACTTGTAAGGTTTTAGCTGACCTTACGGGATATGCACCTGAAATGCCTGAATGGGCAACGGGCTTCTGGCAGAGCAGACTGCGTTACGAAACACAGGAGGAGCTTTTATCTGTTGCAAGAAAGTATAAGGAGCTTGGTATTCCTCTTTCGGCAATTATCTGTGACTATTTTCACTGGACCGAGCAGGGGGATTATAAGTTTGACCCGAGGTACTGGCCTGATGTAAAGGCTATGGCAGATGAGCTTCACAAAATGAACACCAAGCTTATTGTTTCCGTATGGCCGACAATAAATGAGAACAGTGAAAACTACCGGGAAATGCTTGAACGCAATATGCTTATGCGTACTGTACACGGCTCAGACAGAGTATTCAATTTCTACGGCTGGCAGGCGGAGATTGATGTTACCAATCCCGAAACGAGAAAATTTGTCTGGAGTAAGCTTAAGGAGAATTATATAGATAATGGTGTTGATGCTCTGTGGTTTGACGAAGCAGAGCCTGAAATTCATCCCGAGCAGTTTGACAATCTTATCTGGCATAAGGGCAGAGCCGACAAGGTAGCTCTTCTTTATCCCTACTATTACTCGAAAATGGCATATGACGGCTTTAGGTCTATGGGGAGAGAGGATATTATTACTCTTACCCGTTGCGGATATTTCGGAAGTCAGAAATATGCTTCACTTGTATGGTCGGGAGATATTCCTTCAAGCTTTGAAAGTCTTTCTCATCAGGTAAAGGCGGCGCAGAATATGTCAATGTGCGGTATACCCTGGTGGAATACAGATATAGGCGGATTTTACGGAAACGATATAGAAAGTGACGATTTCAGAGAGCTTATTATCCGTTGGTTCCAGTTCGGACTTTTCAGTCCCGTTATGCGTCTTCACGGCTCACGTCCGAGACACGGTAAGCGTACTGAGGGCATCCTTGAGCCCAGCGGTGATCCCAATGAGATATGGTCCTTCGGTGAAAGGAATTTCGGAATTATAAAGGATATTCTTGCTCTTCGTGAAAGACTCAGACCCTATATAAAAAAGCAGTTTGATACGGCAAGCAAAAAGGGTTATCCCGTAATAAGACCTATGTTTTTCGGGTATCCTGACGATGAAATCTGCTACACTCTTGAAAGTCAGTATTTCTTCGGTGACGATATAATATTTGCTCCCGTTGTAAATAAGGGACAGACAGAAAAAGAAGTATATATCCCCGAGGGAGACTGGGTTCTTACCAAGGACACAAAGGTATATACAAAGGGTTGGCATAAGGTAAAGGCAGAAATATATGAGTTTATAGCCTTTGTCAAAAAGGGTGCCGAGGTTGAAAATGCTTTCTATGAAAAGTGAGCATAAATTCTAAGGACTGTTTGCAGATAAAAAATGGAAATTTTTTCTTTGTCGCTGACGGATTTATTGAAATAATATAATAACTGTGTTATTATAGATGAAAGGGATATGCGGATATATTTTTATCTGTATTATTATTAAAAACAGAGAAGCTTATCTGTATACAGGGGTGTATTATATGAAGAAAATACGAAACCACATCGCAACGGATGTAAATGAAAAAATCACGCTCAGAGAGTATGTGGCATACAGCTCCAATACGGCAGTTTCAAGAGTTTACGGCGCAATGTCGGGCTTTTTCGGTGCGCTTGTTGCCTCAACCTTTATGGGATTGAGTGAGGGTGCTTTTGCAACCTACAGTACAATTGTTTTTGTTCTGGGCTTCTGGGATATTGCCAATGATGTTATTGTTTCCTCCTTCCTTGATAAGAACCGTAAAACCTTCGGCTCATGGGGACGCTTCAAGCCCTGGATAATGATGACACTTGTTCCTTTTAACCTTGTTCTTATTCTTCAGACTCTGCCTGTAAAGCAGTTCTTCCCCCAGGCGGGAGATACCTTCAAGGTTATATATCTTGTAAGCCTTTATTTCCTTAACGATGCCTTCAGTACCTTCTACAATGCGGCACTTACGGCTCTTAATGCAAGAAGAACAACCAATAATACGGAAAGAGGCTACATTGCCGCAATAGACAGTATCATCGGTACGGCTATCGGCTCTACAGGTACATATATTGCTGCTTTCCTTCCTATGCTTCTTCCAAATCTTTCCGAAGCTGAAAGATATTTCTACAGCTACAGCTTTGTTGTTGTTTTCTCTATTCCCTTTGCTTTATGGAATATTATCGTTACCAAGGAGCGTATTGCCGAGCCTCCCGTTGTTGAAACTCCGAAGCTCCGTGAGGTTTACGGTAAAATTATAAAAAATAAGCCTCTTCTGCTCTATATGCTTTCTGAAATTCTCGGTCTTGGCTTCGGTGTCGGCTACAGCCTTATGACTTATGCCTTCATTGCCTGCTTCAGAACAGAAACCTTCCATATTACCTTCTTCGAGGGTACGGCACTTGAGTTCACATATAATTATACCGACGGTAACTATGCGGCACTTATGTCCTTTGCATCTCTTGCAACCTTCGTTACAACGGGTATTTCTCTTTTCCTTGCACCGATTTTCCGTAAGTGGTTTGACGACAAGGTTCTTTATATAGGTATGAGACTCGGTACCTTTGTCTGCTTTATGGGTATGTTCCTTTCCGTTTATCCTTACGAGGAAAAGACTCCTGAGCATATCTTCCTTATGGTAGTTTTATGGTGGGCTCTTCACGGTCTTACAACGGGCTTCTATAATACTATACCCGGACTTTTACAGATGGCTATTTATGACTACGGTGAATATAAATTCGGAGAAAGAAACGAAGCTACCGTAAGTGCCCTGAAGGGTACTCTTTCAAGAATTATCAGTAACTGTACTACATATTTTACGAATCTCTTCCTTATTTATGTCGGATACACAAAGTTTGCTGATACTCCCGAGCTTATGCCTATAGAGGCTAAGAAGAGTCTTCTTTATCTTTTTGCTATTCTTCCTTCTGTTTTCTCTCTGCTTGCTATTCTTCCTATATTTTTCTATAAGCTTTCAGGAAAGAAACATAAGGAAATCGTCAAGTCTCTTGAGGAGCGCAGACAGAATAGTCTTGATCAGATAAACGAGCTTGAAGCGGCTCAGAAGGACGCATAAGCTTTATAATGTGAATTTAAAAGCCCGAAGGATTATAACGTCCTTCGGGCTTTTTCTGTGCCATAATAAGGCAAATATAAAATCTGCAGACTGTATTCTTTGTCTTGAATACAGCAAAAGAGTTTCCGCAACTATATAGAAAGAATAGAGCTGTAAGTAAAAATTAATCCCGACGGAAGAGTCTCCGCCGGGATTTGTGTATATAATGTACTTATTTTATCGGGCAGCTCTCTGAGCTGAATAGTTAGCAGAGATAGTCTTTTTGAAAAGACCGTTATCGTGCTGAGGTCTCCACTGGTCACCGGTTTCAACCTTAGCTTCGAAATCTGCTTCGCTTGCAGCGATATCAACAAAGCTTACACCCTTGATTTCACCGTCCTGCTTATAGCAGCAGTCCCAGAAAGCATGGTGTCCGATATAGGTTACACTTTCGGGAATATAGAGATAACCGAGCTCCTGATTATAGCTTACAGCGTCTGAGCCGATGTATTCAAGACCTTCGGGAAGTGAGAGATAAATCTCACCGAGAGCTTCCTCTGATGTGAAAGCAGAATCTGTAATACCGTCAGCCTTATAGGTGTAGATATTATTGAGTGAGGGTGTGTTTCCGCCCCACCATGCAGGCTCGTGAAGCTTGAATATACCGAGGGGTTCAATTCTCTTGAGACCTTCGGGAAGGTAGATTTCCTGAATATTTGTATAAGCAAAGGCAAGGTCGCTTATAACTTCAACAGATGAAGGAACAACATAAGTCTGGATATCCTTTCTGTACTGTTCGATAGTTACGTCGGGATTACCGAGCTGTGCGCTGTATTCTTCGGTAGTTGTTTCACGGTGCGGCTCCTTGTATTTTGCTGCATCGCCGTCTTTTTTATCTGCTTCGGGAATATCATAACCGTATTTTACACGAAGGTACTGGTCGTGGTTACAGGGATAGTTGATAAGAACGGTCTTGTCCTTATTGTAGAGAACGCCGTCGATATCTGAGTAATAGGGATTGTTTTCGTCAACCTCTATTCTTTCAAGAGACCAGCAGGAATAGAAAGCCTTGTCGGCAATAGTTTCTACATCAGCGCCGATATTGATTACCTTTACGGTATCTTCACAGTTGAATGCGAAGTCCTTGATTTCAGTAATCTTTTTGGTTTCATCCTTGACCTGCTTGCCGTTTTCCATAGTGAAGGCGTAATCAAGGTCAAGCTCTCTGAGGGGCTCCTTATCTACGTTGGTGTATCTTGTAAGAGTTACACCCTTTGCGTTGTCAGTAAATTCAAGGCTGCCTCTCTGAACAACACTCATAATACTGAAATACATAGAGAGTGCAACAGATATTACAATTACAACAACAAGCAGAAGCTTTTTCTGAGTTGCATTTTTGAAGGGCTTATTGATATGAGGTGCTGCAAGACCGTCAATTTTATAAGTCCATATTTCTTCTTCGGGGATATCAAGCTTAACTTCAACGTCAAGCTGAGAAGCAGTTGTTTTTGTTTTCTTACTCATTATATATCCCTCCTTTTAAGCTTTGAAGCCGCCGGAAACAGTTGCGCCTGATTCCTTGGCCTGTTTTTCGGTAACCTCAGCTCTGCGCTTGAGGACTTCCATAACCATACTCTGCTTTTTAGCATCGTAGTCCCAGAAGAGATAGGGAATGGTCATAAGAGAGAAACCGATAACGTCAACGAGAATGGGGATAACGATGATGTTTCTTCTTGTTTCGTCAAGGAAGAGAACCTCCCAGTTACTGTTGAAGCCCCAGCTGAGAAGAAGGATGGGGATGATCATACCTACAAATGATGTGATAGGTCCTGTGAACCAGCCGAAAATACCGGCAAAGGATTCAAGACGCTCACCTGAAAGGTACATCTGATAGTCGTGGATACGGACACCCATATCGTGACCGGCAGTAGTGGGAATAGTTTTTGTCATTTCCATAAGGAACATAACTACAAGACAGATGGTACCGCAGACCATAAGGTTGTCACCGGTGAACCACATAGCAGCGGCAATAGCAGCATTACCGAGTGCTCTTGTTATCTGATAGAAAATCATAATCTGCTTGTAAGAGAATCTCTTGAGGAAATAGGGTGAGAAGAAGTCGGGCGGTGTACCTGCGAAGGAAATAAGGATTGAAAGCAGGCTGTAGGGAAGACCGCTCAGACGGAAGGTGTAGAAATAAAGAATCGTAACAATGGGAAGCATACCGTTACCCAGAGCATCGATAAGTCCTACAACAGTATTTATAAGGAGATATTTGTTTCTCAGAACACCGAAAAGACCGTCCCAGAATTTGATGTGGGGCTTTTCTTCGATAGGAGGTTGAGGGATTCTTTCCTTTGTCTTGCCTGCGAAAAGCATAGTAATAACTGCAAGGCTGATGAAGGAAATGGGGATAACATATCTGTAGAAGTTGATATCTGCCCATTCGAATCTGAGCTTACCTACAATAGCAGAAATACCTACGAACATAATTGTCTGCAGGAAGTGAGAAAGCTTAACGGGATATGTACGTACATAGATTCTTTCTTTGGGATTGGGACTGATGCTCTTTGTACAGATTTCAAGGTTGTTACCGAAGCCGAATACGCCGTAAACTGCAAAGAGAAGGTTTGCAACCCATACTCTTGTTGCAACATCGGGAATGTTGTAAACGGGAAGCCAGCCGATAAGAACAACCATTACGCACTTGGGAATAACGTCACAGTAAAGTGAATACTTATATCTGCCGTACTTAGGAACGAGCTTTTTACGCCAGAAAATGTTTCGTGCACCCACCCAGCCTGAATAGAGGAAATGGGTACCGAAGGTTTTGAAGCAGGCGGTGGCGTTCATACCCTCAAGACTGTCGAGTATTCTGACAAATGCACCGTCCTGATTGAACAGCAATGAATAGTCGAAGAGTATAGTCGATATACCGAAGGCCATCATGGCAACATATACTCCGTAGAATTTTCTTTCAAGACGTTTGGGGATAAAGCCGAGGTTATCACACACTATCCACCACATAAGAGCTGTAATATAACCCAGAGGCATATTAAGGATACCTATAACAGAGAAGGTGAGATAGGGGATATTATAATGGTGCATAATAAGGAAGCAGGCAGAAGCAAATCCGATATACTCCAGCACCTTAGAGCCTGCATAGTTACTGCCTACTGCAAAAAATACGTCCTTATATTCTTTATAAGGTACATACTTGCCTTCAGCAGGGGTGTTCCAATGGTCTCTTACTTCGGTATAAAGTCCTTTGACCTTTCCGACAAGACCGTTAGCCTGGTTGGCCATTGTATCATCTCCTTTACATTTTGTTATATTTTAACATATCTGACCCTTCAGAGCAATAGTATTTGTTTTGTTTTTACGAAATATTTCATAAAATATCAAAATGCACAAAAAATAAAGATAAAATTAAGCAAAAGGAGCATATTTATGGCGTCTCTGTGGCACGAAACGGTAAGCTTACACTCGTTTCCTGAGCTTTCAGAAAACAAAAAGACCGACGTACTTATTATCGGCGGAGGAATGGCGGGGATACTGACATCTTATATTCTTAAGGAAAAGGGAATAGATTCTGTTATATTGGAAAAAGGGCGGATATGCGGCGGCACAACGGGAAATACAACGGCAAAAATTACTCTTCAGCATTCTCTGATTTATAGCAAGCTGATAAAAAAGAGTGATGAAACAGCTAAGGCATATTATGGAATAAATGAGCTTGCAATGAGAAAATTTCACAGCCTTTGTAAAAATACAGACTGTGATTATGAAATAAAGGATAATTACATCTATTCTCTTATAAGCAGAAAAAAGATAGAGGACGAGTATGCGGCGCTGCTTAAAATCGGTGCAAAGCCGATGCTGAAGGAGAACCTGCCGCTGCCTTTTGAGATAATAAGTGCTGTGGGAATAAAGAATCAGGCACAGTTCCACCCTCTGAAATTTATTTCTGCAATTGCAGAAAATCTTGAAATTTACGAAAACAGCCGTGTAACCGGAATGAACGGAAACAGGGCGATGACGGAAAAAGGCTCTGTTACCGCTGAAAGAGTTGTTGTTGCAACTCATTTTCCTTTTGTAAACAGACACGGACTTTATCCGCTGAAGCTTTATCAGCACCGCTCTTATGTTGTTGCTCTTGAAAATGCGGAAAATGTAAACGGTATGTATCTTGATGAATATGAAAAGGGGCTGTCCTTCAGAAATTACGGAGATTTTCTTCTTATGGGCGGAGGTGATCACAGAACTGGCAAATCCGGCGGAGCTTACAGGGAAATAAGAGATAAAGCAAAAAAATATTACCCTCAGGCAACAGAAAAATACCGTTGGGCAGCTCAGGACTGTATGAGCCTTGACGAAATGCCCTATATCGGTGAATATTCGAAAAGGACACAGAAGCTTTATGTGACTACCGGCTTTTGCAAATGGGGCATGACAGGCTCTATGGCGGGGGCGCTGATTTTGTCTGATATGATAACGGGAAAGAAAAACGAGTATGCTGAATTCTTTTCACCGTCAAGGAGCATGCTGACACCTCAGCTTGCAGCTAATATTTTCGAGACAATAACGAATTTCACTTATCCTACGGTGAAAAGGTGTCCCCATCTCGGCTGTGCTCTTAAGTATAACAGTCAGGAGCATTCATGGGATTGCAGCTGTCACGGCTCAAGATTCAGTGAAGAGGGGATGGTTCTTGACGGGCCGGCTAACGGAGATACGGATGCGGTGAAGAAGTAGGTTGAATCCGTAGCGGGTAAGGCTCAGGTGAAAATTAAGGTGAGATAAAGAGGGGACGGCTTGGAGGGGAAGCAGTGCTTTGAGGTTTACAGGGCGGTGGGGGTGGAGGGG
>JAZRQQ010000129.1:0-6111 GCA_045649935.1 Acutalibacteraceae bacterium
TTCCGCCAATCTATTGTTAAAATACTCGTAAATCCGGAAGGATTTACTGCGTTTTGTGCCTCAGCTTGACAAAAATCCTTTATTCAAAAAATCTTCGACCTGAAAGAGAAGATTTTAAATTGGATTTTTGGTGGCTGAGAACGATTAAAGGCTGACGCCTTTTGAGGACGATACGCCGAAAAGCCTTTTAAAAGATCACTTTCAGGCTGTTTCGGATTATATTCACCAACTTATACTGACACTGAGCTGAGCCAGCTTAAAATATCACCGTAAACCTTTTCTCTGTCATCCTCGTTAAGAATTTCGTGTCTCATACCGGGGTAGAGGATAATCTGAGGCTGATGTCCTGCCTTTTCAAGCTTATCACATACGGCTATAACACCCTTGCCGTTAAGACCGATAGGATCCTTTGCGCCGGAGATAATAAGAATAGGTAAGGTGGTGGGAATATAAGATGCCCAGTCATCGGTGCTGCAGGTGTTGGCAAGGGAAAGCATATCCCTTACACCGCCGAGCTTTATATCGTTACCGCAAAGGGGATCGTTTATGTAGCTCATAACGTTTTCCTTGTTACAGCTGAGCCAATCCTTGGGTGTGTCGGCGTTGCTTATACCGAGACAGCTGACCTTGTCGAGAATTGAAGCGGGAACAGTTGCGTTTGCCCCCATTTTTCTGCACAGGAAACGCAGCGGCTCCTCAACAGCAGCCATAGCTGAGGGGAAGTTACCCGTTGCACAGATAACAAGACCTGAAAGCTCGTGACCGAAGGCTGTTGCATAAACTCTTGCACAGAAGGAGCCCATACTGTGACCTAAAAGATAGTAGGGGAGAGAGGGATATCTTTTATGCATAATACTGTAAAGAATATGCATATCGTCAATAAGACGGTTGTCTCCGTCCTCTTCTGCAAAAAAGCCGAAGCCGTCACAGGAGTCAACGCTCTTTCCGTGTCCTAAGTGGTCATTACCGCAGACGATATAGCCTTCCTTTGCAAGGAAACGTGCAAATTCGTCATAACGGTCTATATGCTCGGAAATACCGTGAGCAATCTGAAATACGCCCTTGGGCTCGGTGTCCTCCTCCTGCCAGATACAGGCACGGATTTTATTAATTCCCGTTGAGGAAATATAGTAAGCTTCTTTTTTTATAATAGCCATAATTTTTCGGCACCTTTCTTTTATATTCATTTGAATTATAGTATAAATTTAAGAAATAATCAACTCAAACTTATTTATTTTTTAATATTATAGTTTACAATAAGTTCAGAATGGGATATAATAATTGGGAATATATGCAGTTTTATATCTGTGAGGATTGTTATGTTTGGTTATGTAAGGGTGAACAAGCCCGAAATGAAGGTAAAAGAATATGAGACCTACAGAGGGATATACTGCTCTGTATGTAAGGCTATGAGAAAAAATTTCGGTATTCTATCTGCTCTTACTCTCAGCTATGATATCACCTTCCTTGCACTGATGAGAATTTCCTTAAAGGGGAAAATACCTGACTTCAAGGGCGGAAGATGCCCCTATAATCCCACTAAAAAATGCAACTACTGTCATAACTGCGATGAGGAATTCATTTATGCTGCCGCAGTTTCAATGATGATGTTTTATTTTAAAATAAAGGATAATATCGAGGACGGCTCATTTTTAAAAAAAATCCTTATGTATCTTATTCTTCCCTATGCTTTTTTCAAGTACAGAAAGGCAAAAAAACTTTTCGGAGAAATTGCCCGTGTTATAGAAGAGAATATGAAGGCTCAGTCTGAGACGGAAAAAAGTCTTAGCGCAAGTACGGATATGGCGGGACATAATACAGCTGACGCTCTGGGAAAAATACTAAGCTATAATTTAAGTGACGAAGAGGGTAATATTTACCGTTTCGGTTACGGTACAGGCAAATGGGTATATCTGTGTGATGCCCTTGACGATATCCCAAAGGATATAAAGAAAAATAATTACAACGTCTTTGTGAAAAAATATAATCTGACCGACCTGCCTGACGAAGAGGTGAGGGAGGAAATCAGAAAAAGCCTGAATATGAGTCTTGCAATGATAAGTGAGGCTTACGAAAGCACAGAAAATAATACTCTGAAGCCCCTTGTGGAAAATATTATTTACGAGGGAACGGAAAACATAATGAACAATATTCTGAAAGGAAAAGAAAAAGATGAAAGACCCTTATGAAATACTCGGTGTGCCGAGAAGCGCCACACAGGAACAGGTCAAGGCAGCCTACAGAGAGCTTGCCAAAAAATATCATCCCGACAGATTCATTGACAGCCCCCTTGCAGAAAACGCAAATAAAAGGATGCAGGAAATCAATGAGGCATACGATGCAATAATCAGCGGAAGCAGAGACAGAGCATCCTACACGGGCACGGGATATACAAGCAGCAGCCATAATGTTTATCAGCAGGTAAGAGAGCTTATGCAGAGAAACAAGCTTCAGGAGGCCGAAAGCCTTCTTGAGGGTATGGATAACAGCCGCCGTGACGGTCAGTGGTATTACCTCAAGGGACAGATCAACTACAAAAGAGGCTGGACAGATCAGGCATACACCTATTTTTCAATGGCATATAAAATGGATCCGTCAAATGCAGAATACCGTCACGCCTATGAAAATCTGAGCGCCCAGAGAAACGGCGGCTTCAGAACGGCAGAAAGAAAAAATTCCCGTCAGAGCTCAGGCTGTGACGGCTGTGATCTTTGCACAGGTCTTATGTGTGCCGACTGCTGCTGTGAATGTTGCGGCGGTGACCTTATTCCCTGCTGCTGAGGTAAGAGAATATGAGTCAGAGTGCGAAAACAGCCATGGGCGGAATGATAACTGCACTTTCGGTTGTAATAATGATACCCACTGCTCTTGAGGTTTTTGTTTATGCACTGCCTGCTTTTGCAGGTATGCTGATTATGCTCAGCATTGTAGAGCTTGATAAAAAATGGGCAGCAGGTATTTTTGCGGCAGTTTCACTGATATCCCTTTTCCTTGTTCCCAACAAAGAGGCTGCAATTCTTTATGTATCCTTCTTCGGATACTATCCTATACTTAAGGCGCTTTTTGAGAGCAGACTGCCGAAATGGCTTGAGTATGTTCTGAAGTTCACGGTGTTCAATGTGAGTATGATAGCCTCGTACCTTGTTCTTGTAAAAGTTCTCGGTATTCCCTTTGATGAGCTTATGGGCATTGAGGGAGAAAAAGGCTTTTTTGCAGAGTATGCTGTTCCGGCTTTGCTTGGCCTCGGAAATATAGCCTTTATTGTTTATGACGTTGCAACAACAAGGATTATTACGGCTTATCTTCTGGTATGGCAGAAGAAATTCAGAAAAATGTTTCCCTTTAAATGATAATATAAAAAAGGACTGCTGAGCAGTCCTTTTTATTTTTGCTTTTATATTTATCTGAGCATTTCCTTTGCTGTCTGAGCAGCAAGCCTTGCGTTATTGAATACAAGCTGAATGTTACTGTCAAGGCTGTCACCGCCGGTGATTTCCTTAACCTTTGCAAGAAGGAAGGGAGTTGTTTCCTTACCCTTGATGCCCTTTTCAATGCTTTCGGCAATAGCCTTGTCAATAGCAGAGTTGATAAGGTCAGCATCCATTGAATATTCCTCGGGAATGGGATTGGTAACGAGCATACCGCCCTGAAGTCCCATATCGATTTTTGCGTTGAATGCGTCAGCAAGCTCTTTCGGTGTGTCAATACGGTAATCAACACCGAAGCCACTCTTTCTTGTGTAGAAGGCAGGAAGCTCATCGGTGCCGAAGCCGATAACGGGTACACCCTTGGTTTCAAGATATTCAAGGGTAAGACCTAAGTCGAGAATAGATTTTGCACCTGCGCATACAACCATAACGGGAGTCTGTGCAAGCTCTTCAAGGTCAGCAGAAATATCCATAGTCTTTTCTGCGCCTCTGTGTACACCGCCGATACCGCCGGTTGCAAATACCTTAATGCCTGCCATAGCGGCAATAATCATTGTTGTGGCAACGGTTGTTGCACCGTCCTCTTTTCTTGCGCATACAACGGGAAGGTCACGGCGTGAGCATTTGATAACATCATGACCCTTTTTGCCTAAGTATTCGATTTCGTCTCTTGTAAGACCTGCCTTAAGCTTACCGCCGATAATTGCAATAGTTGCAGGTACTGCACCCTCGTTTCTGATAATTTCTTCAACCTTAAGTGCTGTCTCAACGTTCTGAGGATAAGGCATACCGTGAGAAATAATAGTTGATTCAAGAGCTACAACCGGCTTGCCTGCGGCTAAGGCTGCAGCAACTTCTGCTGATACTTCAAGATACTTGTTCATAATTTTACTCCTTCTTTTGCATGTATTTTAATATGTCTTTATTAATTGACTTTTCTGTAAGACAGACAGCTCTTGCGCCTCTGAGTCCGCTTAAGGTGCTGTCTCTGAGGTTTTCCTTGTCAAGGCAGGCTTTGACTGCCGTTGCAAAGAAGGCATCTCCTGCGCCTGAGGTGTTGACGATTTCTTTGTCGGTGCACAGAGGCTCCATAAAGAGCATTTCATCTTTATCTGCCGAAAGGACACCCTTGTCACCTAAGGTGAGATAAAGTCGGTCAAGACCCGTTTCAAGAAGAGCCTTTGCAGCCTCCTTGGCAGATTTTTCATCAGTGATTTCAATTCCCGTAAGAGCTTCTGCTTCAATACGGTTAGGCTTGAAGCCGTAGAGATAACCGATACCATTTCTGATTTTCCGTACCTTTGCCGCAGAAACACAGTCGGCAAAAAGTGGCACTCTGACATTTTCACAGATAAAAGCAATAGTTTCTTCGGTAAGGTTGGTATCAAAAAGCACCGCATCGTTTCCGTTCAGGAAATCTGCCTTACTTTCAAGAAATTCCGTTGTCAGAAAACGGTTGATACCCATATCGTTTATAGCCGTTACCATATCTCCGTTTTTATCCGTAATAAAGAGATAGCAGGAATTTTTTTCATTTTCGAGAAACAGACTGTTGTCAAGGTTAATGGAATATCTGTCTGCCTCTTTTTTTATCTCACCGAGATATCCGTCATTTCCCAAAGCGGCAATAAAGCTGACCTCACATCCGAGAAGAGAAAGGTTTCTTGCAAGATTGAAGCCTACACCGCCGATACTGTAGCTGACCGTTCCCGGGTTGGAGTCCTCCATAATAAGCTCACCGTCAGGCTTACCGCATATATCGATATTTACCGCACCTATAACGGCAATTCTGTGCTTCATATTTTCACCACCCTGTCTGTTTATTATTGTGCACAAAAATAAAATTAAGTCAAGGACACTGTGTCATAATTCACATTATATTGACAGATTCTGCTTTTGGTGGTATAGTCAGATAAAACAGAGTAGGTCTGTGTGCGTTTCAGTGTTCCGGAGACGGGGAGTTGTTCCGGAAACGAAAAGCTCGTCTTACGATATGCAGACCGCATCCCGCTGTGAAAAATAAAAAAAGCACGTACTTTCTTTGTTTATTCATCTGTGGGACAAAACAAAGGAAGTGTTTTTTATGTCAAAAAGAAAAAACGAAGAAAAAATCTTCACCCTTGTTTGTCTTGCTCTTCTCACTGCAATGCAGATTGTAATTGCAAGATTTCTGGCAATACCCATAAGTGAAAGTCTGAGAATATCCTTTTCCTTTATACCCGTAGTTATTGCCGCAAGGCGCTTCGGTGTTATGGGCGCCGTTGCAGTTTACGGACTCGGAGATTTTCTCGGCGCCGTTGCCTTTCCCACTACGGGAGCTTATTTCCCCGGCTTTACGCTGACGGCGGTAATAAGCGGTGCCATCTACGGTCTTTTTCTTGGTAAAAAGTCGGATAAACTCAGAATTATTCTTTCCGTAGTTCTGTCACAGGTTTTCTGTACGGTTCTTCTCAACAGCTTCTGGATTTCTTTTCAGTACGGCGCTCCCTTCGGTGCAACTGTTCTCGGGAGAATCGGTCAGGCAGCCGTAATGGGTACGGTGCAGATAGTGTTTATGCTTCTTTGCCTTGAAAAAATCTGTCAGAGAATAAAGCTCAGATAAGAGCTCAGGTAAATTATAAAGCCACCGATGTGCATTTTTGCATTGTCGGTGGCTTTGCTCTTGTAACTTTCTCGGCAGTCT
>JAZRQQ010000130.1:0-21677 GCA_045649935.1 Acutalibacteraceae bacterium
TACAGATTACACAGTTAAGTATTCAAAGGGCAGAAAAGAAATCGGTAAGTATACCGTAACTGTAACCTTCAAGGGTAAGTACAAGGGAACAAAGAAGCTTACATTTAAGATTGTTCTCGGAAAAACAAGCAAGATTACTCCAAAGAATTCCACAACGTCAATCAAGGCAAGCTGGAAGAAGGTAACAGGTGCATCAGGCTACGAAGTACAGTATTCAACATCAAAGGATCTTAAGAAGGCAAAGACTGTAGCCGTAAAGAAAGGCTCTGCCAAAAAGACAACAATCAAAAAGCTCAAAAAGGGTAAGAAATATTACTTCAAGGTCAGAGCATATAAGACAGTTGACGGCAAGAAGATTTACGGTGCATGGAGTGCTGCGAAGAGCACAAAGATTAAATAATTTATTATAGCCATCGGTTTTCCGATGGCTATAATGCTTGTTATCGATTTGTAAAAAAACAATGCCCCAGACCACCCATTTTGAGTGGTTTGGGGCTTATTCCTTATTTAACGATATAAACCTTTACTCCGTGTGCTTCAGGTACTGCATTGATTACCGTTGTGCCGTCACTGTATTTGTTTTCCCATACATCGTGAACACTGTAGCCGTTCTTCCTGGGCAGATTTACATAGCCGAGGTTTGCAATATCCTTAAGTCGGATTTCCGCACTGCCGGTTTTATTGGATTTGTTGAAGACGCAGATTGCTACGGCAGAATTGCTCAGAGGCTTTACGAGGACATCAATAAGGCCTTTTTTGATTCTTCTGCACTGAACACCCGTGGGATCCTGATTTATGGCAATCATTTCCTTGTTGGTGAGAATCTTGTATACGGAATTTTCCTTGTCTACGGTGCCGTCGGGAAGAATGAACTTTCGGATATCGTTGCCGAGGATGAGAGGAGCGTTCATCATACACCAGAGTGAGAAGTGAGCTCTGTTTTCCTCTTGTGTCAGATTGCCGTTGCCTACTTCAAGCATATCGGGATCGTTCCATGCACCGGGCGCAGAGTATTTATAAAGGTTCACGGTGAACTCATAAATAGCAAGAATTGATACCCATTTGGGCTGAATGTCACCTGTTGTACGCCAGAGATTACCTGCCTCTGAGCCCCATTTCCAGGGCTGGTTGAAGCCCCATTCGCAAATTGAGAAGATAATCGGTTTTTCTTCGGTACCGTTTTTCTCAGCATAAAGCTTTGTTGCTCTTTTAAGCTCTCTGCCCATAAGCTTATACTGAACAGCAGCAGAGTCCATTCTTGATTTTATGGGGTTATCAAAAGTGACAATGTTGATGCCCTTTTCAAGGTGAATCATTGTCTGAACCTTGCTGTCGGTATTTCCCGGGTCTTTGCACTGGCAGTAAAGGTGATATTCATCTCTGCCGTTTACTACGGCTCTGAGGAATTTCTTCTTTCTCTCGTCTTTTCTGACACTAAGGAAGAGAATATACTCACCGTTTTCGGGTGCATTAACCTCAACAGTTATACTGCCAAGACCGCAGTCAAGACCTGCAACAATACTTTTGGGCTCAACAGCCTCATCGGGCATTATATAAGCGTCACCGTTAAGCTTCATATCCTTTGAGGTGTAATAGGCAAAGGTTTCACCTGTTCCCTCCTTGGCAAAGCCTGCGCCGATAATCCACGGTGCTTTTGAAGGAATGGGAACATTGTGGCAAAAGTCATATTTGAAATATTCGACACCCCATTCAGCGAAAGTTTCGGCGTCTGTTCTCTCGTATCTCAGAGATGCGGGATAGTCCTCACAGGTGAGTGTACCGTTTGATGAATAAATACCGAGCTTTACACCGCGGCTGTTGACATAATCTGTCAGCGCTCTTATGCCGCTGGGAAAGTTCAGCTTATCACACTGGAGTCTGCCGTTTTCGTCTCTTTCATTTGCTTGCCAGCAGTCATCTATATTGACATACTGATAGCCTGCCTCAAGAAGACCGCTGTCTGCCATGGCATCGGCAATTTCTTTGATAAGCTCTTCATTAATTTTGTTGTGGAAAAGATTCCAGCTTGACCATCCCATTGGCGGTGTCATAGCTATTTTGTTTCCGTATTCACCCTTGCTTATCTGACTGACACGGGTCTTGCCGATAATTTTTTTGGCTATACAGATGGGACAAAATTTTTTGTTCTTCATAAAGCTCCTCCTTTAAAGTTTATGACTCAATTATAAAACAAAAAATATAAAATTTCAATGACCGTTTTAATTAATTTGTATGTGGAGTGAGTCGGTGAAGGCGAAAAGCATATAATGCTTGAAAAGTCGTGCTTTATGTGTTAAATTGGTATTGTAATGCAGATATACTTGAAAAAGGAGATTTTTATAATGAAGAAGAGTTTTAAGAAGGTTTACGGCGCATGGAGTGCTGTAAAGAGCACAAAAATTAAATAAACACGATTACACCACCCTGAATTCAGGGTGGTGTAATTTGTTGTAATCACTCAATAACTATAATGTTGCGGAGGTACAGATATGCAGTGAGACGATACTGAAGGTATATATGAAATATATCACTGAACCGGCTGTATGGCAGATAGCCGTAAATACTTTTTTACAGAAATTTTCCGTAACATAAAATTCACACAAATCCTTGTCACCTTTATAAAAAATATGTTGAAAAAACCATAAAACTGTGGTATATTTTATAATGCGAAAGTGTAATATGGGGTTACTGTCTCCATGTCTTTCCGTTCAGAATTTTTAAGGGGTTGCAAATTCCATGACAGATAAAGAACTCAGAAAACTCAGCCGTCTTGAATTGCTTGAATTGCTTCTTGAAGCAGGCAAGGAAAACAGAGACCTTAAAGAGCAGATAAAGAGACTTGAGGATGAAAATAAAACCACTCAGAATATAGAAAATCTCTCTGCAATAACCTGTCAGGTGGAAAATGCTCTCAGATATGCAAGAAGTCTTGCCGGCACTCTTGAAACAGCGTCGGGAAAGCCTGCAGCTTCAGGCAATTACCATGTGCCTGAAAGAGAATCTGAGGCTTCAGAGGAGCCCTTATCCGATATAGATATTTACAGACATATGTTATGCTTCTTTGCACTTAATGCAGACAGACTCAGCGTCTTTCCTGAGGATATTGAAAAGGCTGTCAGAGCACGTCTGAGAAGCATACTCGGAAATATAAAGTAAAATTAACAATACCCATTCACAGGAGCGCTATCGCCAATGGCAAGGAAAAAATCAGAAAAGTTCAGGTCAGTTCCTACAGTTGAGCAGATTGAGACGGAAATTCTCAGAGAAAAATATAACCGTAAATATAAGCAGGTGCTGCGCAGTACAATGTATTCTCTTGTTGTTGTAGCTGCCGTTGCCGTTCTTATTGCAACCCTTGCCTTACCGGTTCTGCAGATTTCCGGAAGCAGTATGGAGCCGACTTTAAATGACGAAGAAATAGTTGCACTTTTAAAAACAACAAATATGAAAAAGGGCGAGCTTTGTTGCTTTTCTTATCAGAATAAGCTTCTGATAAAGAGAGTAATAGGTCTGCCCGGTGATAAAATTTATATCGATGAAAGCGGAAATGTTTATGTCAACGATGAACTGCTTCAGGAGCCTTATGTTACGGACAGGGCTTTTGGCGAATGTGATATAAGCTTCCCATGCTTTGTAACGGAAAATCACTATTTCGTTTTAGGTGATCACCGTTCAACCTCAATTGACAGCAGAAGCTCGGTTATAGGTCTTGTAAGTGAGGAGTATATTATCGGTAAAATATTTTTCAGAATATGGCCGTTTGAAAGAATCGGTCTTGCAGGCTGATAAGATAAATTATTAAAAGGTAAAAAGGAGGTGGCAGGTTGGAGCACATAAATAACGATTATCTCGGAAAGCATAAGAAATTCAGAACAGACAGCAAAAAACTTGCCACGGCATTTTTACTGACTGCTTTTATAGTGGCGTTAATAGTTTTCTGGTGGCTGAAGCTTGTGGGTATCACCGTTACGGGTGAGGCCTTCTGCGGTATGGAAGAGCACGGACACAGCACAGAGTGTTACACAAGTCAGCTTATCTGCGGTTTTGATGAAGATACTGAAGAAGAGGAAGCTTCTGAGAGTGAGGAAAGCACCACAGAGGAGGTATCTGAAGACAGTACCGAAGCTTCAGAGGAAGAAGCAGACGAAAATACGGAAAGCACAGCTGAAGAGAAAGAGACTGCTGAAGAGACAACAACGAAGCAGGTACATACCCATACGGACGAATGTTATGAAAAAACTCTTGTCTGCACAAGGACGGAGCATATACATACTTCAGAATGCTTCCCCGATAAAACTGCTGACGTTGAAACCGTAAGCGACTGGCTGGATACCTTTAAAAATGTTGAAATTACAAATGACATTCCCGAAAATCTTGCAAGGATTGCAGCCTCACAGACAGGCTATAAGGAAAGCAATAATAACTTTGAGTATGACAGTGAGGGAAACAGAAACGGCTATACACGATACGGTGAATGGTACGGTAACCCTTACGGAAGGTGGAATACAATGTTCCTGTCCTTCTGTCTGCACTACTCAAATATCAATAATGTATCCTCTCTGAGAAGCTCAGGCGCAGAAGCAATGAGACTTGCATGGAAGGAAAAGCAGGCATATTCATCGGCTGAAGGATACACACCCGTCAGAGGTGATGTTGTCTTTTTCGATAATGATGGTGACGGTGCTTCAGATACAGTCGGAATAGTATTGTATGTCAACGGAAGAAGCATGAATATTGTTATCGGTGACAGCAATGATAAAGTAGAAAATCTTAATATTAATATTTCAGATAAAATTCTCGGCTACGGTCTTACCGGTGAGCTTCATTTTGCCAAGGATATGGAATACAAAGAAGAAACAACCGTAGCAGAAGAAACAACTGAAGCAGAGGAAACAACTGAGGTAGAAGAAACAACCGAAGCTGAAGAAACAACCGAAGCTGAAGAGACAACCGAAGCTGAAGAAACAACTGAAGCTGAAGAAACAACCGAAGCTGAAGAAACAACAGAGGCTGAAGAAACAACTGAGGCTGAAGAAACAACTGAGGCAGAAGAAACAACTGAGGCTGAAGAAACAACCGAGGCTGAAGAAACAACTGAGGCTGAGGAGACAACTGAGGCTGAGGAGACAACCGAGGCTGAAGAAACAACTGAGGTTGAAGATAAAATATCCGAAGAAATATCGGTATCTGAAGATGTTACAGCGGAACACAATGCTCCGCCTCTTATGATGATGTCGGAAACCAAGGAGCCTATTTATCTGACGGACCTTACAGAGTTCATTGTTGATGTTCAGATAAAAACAGAGGACGGCGTTGAAATTACCGGTGATTCAAAGGTATATATCGGTCAGACATATACCCTTCTGATGGAGTTCAAAGAAAAAAACACCGGTGAACAGTGGGTACAGTTCGGACACAATGACGAGCACTATCTTACATATCAGATACCGTCAAGCATACAGTGTGAGCCCTTTAAGAACTGGCATTCGATTACCGCCATAACAGAAAACGGAACAATCGAGGACGTAGGTAAATATTTCATAAACGCAGACGGTGAGCTTCTTGTTACGTTCTACGATGATGATAACGGTGTCTGCTTCGGACACAGATATTCAAACGTTGACTTTATTATCGAATTCAACGCAAAGGTTGGCTCAACGCAGTCGGGCACAACAACAGATATTGTTTTCAATGATCAGATTAATCTTGTACTTAATATAGACGGCGGTGCAGGTGTAACCGTAAATAAGACTCACGGAGACTATGATTCTGATAATCATACTATGGATTATATTATAACCGTTGAGGCTACACACGGCTTAGTCAAGGATTTCAAGTTTGAAGACTACACCTGGAGCAACCATAAGGTTCTTAAGGATACGGTTGTCGTAACGGATCTTTCGGGCGTTCCTCTTGACCCGCAGCCTACTGTAGGTGATCAGTTTACTGGCGGTGTTTACAGCGGCTTCTCTGTAACCGGCTTACCGGACTTTGCTGCCGGAGAGGGATATCTGATTAAATATAAAACTGCCGTTGATGAGGCACTTACCTCAAATGAAAAGGTTTCTCTCGGTAACGGTGCTTACGGTGCCGGTAAGGACAGTAACGGAGCAACGGTAGACTCCTATAAGGAGCATTGGGTAACCGTAGAGCCCGAAAGAATGACCAAAAGCGGAAGACAGACGGTTATTGAGGTAAACGGAGAAACAATTCCCGTAATTGAGTGGAGAGTTGTTATCAAAAAGAATGTCAATAATCTTTACGGTACGGTAATTATTGATACCCTCGGTAACGGACTTGAATACTGTCAGCGGAAGGATATACTTATCAGACATTACGATGAGAACGGGGAGCATCCCGTAGAAGAATATCTCAGCTGGGATAAGGTTACAATCAACGGAAATTCAATGAGCTTCCCCCTTCCCGAGGGCTATATGTATGAGATAGTTTATTATACTACTTACGATACACCTGACGAGGGAGAGCATAAGAACTTCACTAACAGTGTTTCTGCTACCATAAACGGTAAATATGAAACTGCCGGCGGTGAGGCAGACGTTGTAAGCTTTATTCCCCGTATTGAAAAAAGCGCAGCAGGTAATGACGGAAAGTATGCATATTTCACCATTGAAGCCGATGTGCCTGCTATGATTAAAAACTGGGGTAATTTCTATCTTACCGATACATTAAGCCTCTGGAAGGAAAATGCTGATCCCAGCTTCCTTTATGTAGAAAATCTGCCTGAGGATATGGTGATTACTGCCGTTACAAAAAGCGGTCAGACCGTTACCTTCACACCTTACGTTGCGGGCGGTCCCACAGAAAACACATATATTATCATAGCGCCTGCTCAGGACAAACAGCATCATAGCTTTGAAATTTTCTTCAATACCTCTTCGGCAGATAAAAATTCATCCAAATGGATACTCGGTGAGGATTCGGTGCTTACCGTTACTTATAAGCTTCCCTTTGATTCAAAGACAGGTACCGAGTGGGAGGGTGAGCTCACCGGCAGTAAGACATTGGAGGATACACTTTTAGAGGATTATATTCTTACCAATACGGCCAATATCAGCTATACAGAGGTTACAAAGGATTCGGCTGTTGCCGTATATAAATATTCACCTAAAATTATAAAGAATGCACGTGTCAACAGTGACGGCACCGTTGATTATACCGTTATTTTCCATAACACGGTTCCCGGCTCAAACGGTAACCAGGGCTTCCTCTCTGTTGCAAAGGATATTATCTTCACTGATACCTTTGATGAAAAAATGGAGTATGTTGAGGGGTCGCTGCTTATTACCTGCTATGACCCGTGGAATTCAAGCCGATGGCTTAATAAGTACAGATACAACGGTAAGGTCAGCGGAAATTCGATGAATATTTCTGCAACAGAATTCAGCTTTGACAGCACTAACCCTGATTCAGGCTGGGGACTTGACTGGCTTTCATCTCTGAGTAATTATCAGATATACTGTAATAATATGAGTGGCGGTGAGCATATCTTCACCTATACTCTTAAGCTCAAGGAGGAATATCTGAAAACTACAGAGCATAATGTCTTTGAGCTTGATAATACGGCTGAGATTAAATGGGATACAGACAGCTCATCAGGTCCTGCTTCAGAAACCGTTGAATACAAAACAGGTCTTATAGATAAGGCTGTTGTTCAGGAAAACAACAAGCTTGATTTCGATATTCATATAAACCGCAACTCTCTTGATATTCTTGAAGGCTCTGAAACTCTTACGATTGAAGACACGATGACAGATAACCTTTCGGTATACTGGGAATCAATAGAGCTGTATTATGAAGAGGAGGACGGCACCTGGACGGATTTCGACAGTGAAGGCAGTAAATACAAATACACTGTTACCTATGACCAGAATTCCAACAAGCTTACCTTTGTTGTGCCGGACAGCCTTCATATCAGAATAGATTATACAACCCTTATAACAAGAAGCGGACAGGTATCTGTAAGCAACGCCGTAAAAATTGACGGTAAGGCTCAGGTCTCAGATATAATAGATGCTGTGTTCAAGGTTGAAGAGCACAGCGGCGGTGCAACGGCTTCAATACACAATATCACTCTTCTCAAGCAGGACGGTGATACGGATGTGCCGCTGCCTGATGTAACATTCCATCTTTACGGACCTATGGGTGATCCGGATGCGACAGAGCCTTCCGGAGTTTCAGAAACCGTTGTGACCGACGGCGGAAAAACACTCAGCTATATAGGCTCCTACACTACAAGTGCAGACGGTACGGTTAAGATTGAAACACAGTACCTGACCTTAGGCGGACCCTATGCTTTGGTTGAGGGTGCCGCACCGACGGGATACAACAAGCTTGAAAAACCTGTATATTTCTATTTCTATGAGACAGACCCGGACGGCGGTATAATTCAGACGGTAACAACTATTATTGCCGTACAGAACTATACTTACGGCTTTGTGCTTCCCGAAACGGGAGGTACGGGCACATTACCTTTAACAATTATCGGTTTTGCTTTAATGGCATTTCCGTTATTGTATAGCACAATTCGTCGAAAACGCGAAAGGAGGTCGACATAGTCTCCTGAAACGGAAAGACGGAGAATGCAGAAAACACAGTAAAAAAATTGCAAATTTAAAAAAGAAAGGAAGTAATGAAAAATGAAGAAATTATTTGCAGTTTTATTAGCACTTACCCTCGTTCTCTCAATGGGAACAATCGCACTCGCAGCCGGTGACGGCTCAATCACAGTTGAAAATGCTGTAGACGGCGAAATTTACACAATCTACAAGATGTTCAACTATGAACCCGTAGACGGCGATATGACAAAGGGCCGTTACACCTATGCAAGTGATGCATGGGAAGCCTTTGTTGAAACAGGTGACGGTGCAGCTTACCTTGAGCTTGACGCTGAAACCGACACAATCGTATGGAAGGGCGATGTAGATGAAAACGGTGATCCTGATCCCGCTGCAGTTGCAGAGCTTGCAAAGAAAGCAGTTGCTTATGCAAAAGACGCGAAAAACGGCATTGCAGCAACAGCTTCTACAACAGCTGATGAAGGCAAGGCAGAATTTACAAACCTTGACCTCGGCTACTATGCAGTTGATACCTCACTCGGTACTATCTGCTCTCTTACAACTACAAACACAGCAGTAGAAGTAACTGATAAGAACACCGGCGGTTCAATTGAAAAGAAAATCGTTGAAACCACAGGTCTTGTTGATGCAAACAATGCAGCAATCAATGAAAAGGTTTATTATCAGGCAACTGTTACAGCTGGTAAGGGTACTGTAAATTATGTTGTACACGATACAATGTCAGCAGGTCTTACATTTGACAGCACATCAGTTGTTGTAAAGAAGGGTGACACTACTCTTAAAGCAACAGATGATTATGTTCTCAGAGTTCCCGGCACAGCATGTGAAGATGACTGTACATTTGAAATTGATTTCACAGATGCTTTTGAAGCAACTCTTGCTGAAGGCGATAAAGTCGTTATAACATACAACGCAACTCTTAACGAGAATGCTGTTATCGGTGCTGAAGGTAACCCCAACGAAATTTACCTTGAATACGGTAATGCTCAGAAGACAACAGAGGACTATGTTATTACTTATACAACAAGATTCACAGTAGACAAGGTTGACGGCAACGGTGATCCTCTTGAAGGTGCTGGCTTTACTCTTTACAAGGGTACAGGCGACACAAAGGTACCTGTTGGTACTGAAATCAGTGGCACAGACCTTACAACATTCGTATGGAACGGTCTTGAAGAAGGAACCTACACTCTCGTGGAAACAACTGTTCCCGAAGGCTACAACAAGGCTAAGGACATCGTATTCACAATCACTTGTGATGAACCTACAAAAGTAAATGCAGCTACAGATAAAGCTGACTGGAATGAAACAGTAAGTGCTGATGTAACCGAAAGTATTGACGAAAACGATGCTGCTCTCGATGTATTCGAAGCAACCGTAGTCAACAGAACAGGTGCTCTTCTTCCCGAAACCGGCGGTATCGGTACCACAATCTTCTACATTGTTGGTATCGTTATGATGCTCGGCGCAGGTATCATCCTCATCTCCAAGAAGAGAATGGCTTCCTTCGCTTGAAAGGATAAAGAATCAGACGGTTCTGAGTCAGAAGATAAAGAACCCACTGACTCAGAGTCTTAAGATTCCACAGTTAAGAGCTGACGGACAATAATTAATCCCTGCCGGCATAACGCCGGCAGGGTGATACCTTGGAATTCTGACCGTTGTTTCTGAAAAAATCAGTGATGACGTTGAGAATTTTAAATTAAGTGAGATTCATTATGAAAGATAAAAAAACTGTACAAAAGAAAAAAAGCGGAAACGCCTCCACGATTATCCTTGTGGCAATATTCTTTGTGGGACTCTGTGTTCTTCTCTATCCTGCCGTAAGTGATTTCTGGAATGAGAAAAGACAGTCGCAGGCAATTATCAATTATGATGACCTTATTGTTGACCTGACTCCCGAGGATTATTCTGCCTTTTTCTCTCAGGCTGATTCCTATAATCAGAAAATCAGAAATATGTCTTTTCCCTTTCTTAATCATAAGGATATTGCCGACGAATACTACAGCATCCTTGATGTAAACGGTGACGGTATGATGGGATATATCACTATAGAAAAAATCAAGGTTCAGCTTCCCGTATACCACGGCACAAGTGACAGAGTACTCAATTCAGCCGTAGGCCACGTAGAGGGCTCAAGTCTGCCCGTCGGAGGAGAAAGCACACATACAGTTCTCTCTGCACACCGCGGACTTCCGTCGGCAAAGCTTTTTACTAATCTTGATAAGCTTGATATCGGTGATATTTTTACAATAAGAATTCTCGACAGAACAGTTACATATCAGGTTGATCAGATCCTTATAGTTCTTCCCGAAAAAACCGATGATCTGAATATCGTTCAGGGAGAGGACTATTGTACTCTTGTTACCTGCACACCTTACGGTATCAATACCCACCGTATGCTTGTAAGGGGAACTCGTATTGAAAATATTGAGCCCGAAAAGGTAATAAACGTTATTACCGAGGCCTATCAGATTGATCCTCTTCTTGTGACTCCCGCCGTTGCGGCGCCTATGCTCGGTGCTCTTCTTATAATGCTTCTTGTAAAAAGCGGAAGAAACGGTAAGAGTAAAAAGAAGCAGAAGAAAAACAGTGAAAACAAATAAACAGTAAAGGAGTGAATACATATGAAAAGAAAAACAGCTTCAAAAATCATTGCAGCTATACTTGTATCGGTCATATGTGTAACTCTGTTCTCTTTGGCTGCGTCAGCTATTCCTCTTGAAACCAAGGGAAGCATCACTCTTCATGTTGCAGATTATGATACAGGTGAGCCCATTGACAGCCTTACCTTCAGAATATATTTTTTTGCTTCGGCATATGAAAAGGGAGAGGGTCTTGGTTACGGCTACGTTATTCCTTATGATGACTGCAATATGGAAATTGACAATCTTGAGGATTCCTATCTGCCTATACATCTTGCACATTATGCAGAAACTCATTCTCTGCCCTATTCGGAAAACACAACTGACAAGGAAGGCAATGCAGTCTTTACTGACCTTAGTGCAGGACTTTATCTTGCCGTGTTTACCGACAGCGGAAACGATTATTTTGTACCTGCGCCCTTCGTAATTAATATTCCTCATTTTGACGAGGAAAACAAGAACTGGAAATTTGATATAATTGCAAAGCCGAAGATGCTCTCATATACATGGGCAGATACGGAAAGCGATACCTATATCAGCGTGAAAAAGATATGGGAAACAGACGGTGATATTCCCGAAGGCGTTTCTGTCAGTCTTCTCTGCGACTACAAGGAGGTGGCTACAGTTACTCTTTGTGAGGATAACAACTGGAGCTACCGCTGGGAAAAGCTTTCGAAAAAGCATTCCTGGAGCGTGGTAGAGGGAAAGGTTCCCGACGGGTTTACAGTTTCATACGAGGTGTCGGAAAATACGGTTAAAATCATCAATACAGCCGTAACTGAAGAGACAACAACCACACCTACAACTGACGAAAGCACAACAGCACCTTCGTCAACGGAGCCTGACGATACTACAGAGCCTTCGTCAACGGAGCCTCAGGAAACAACTGCTCCGACAACCACATCTCCGACAACTACAGCCCCCGAAGGCACAACCAAGCCCACAACCACAGCACCTGAAGAAACCACAAAGCCCGAAGAGCTTATTGATACGGGACAGCTTAACTGGCCTGTGCCGGTTTTCAGTATAGCCGGTATGCTGCTTTTCAGTGCAGGCTGGGTGCTTTATAATTCCGCTAAAAGAGAAGAAGAGGAAGCAGTATGAAAAGAAAAATAGCAATTGTTTTTATGTCTGCAGGCATACTTCTTGTCGGACTTTCAGCTGCACTTCTTCTTTATAACGGCTATGAAAATAAAAAAGCTCAGGAAAGCTCAGGCGCACTTATTCAGTCAATCAGAATCAGTATAGCTGAGAATGAGCTGAAGGATAAGGTGACGGACCCCTTCGACGAAGAAATGACTGTCAGGGAAATTGACGGTTACGGCTATATAGGCTATCTTACGGTACCTAAGCTTGATATAGATCTTCCCGTTATGTCCGAATGGGACTACGGAAGACTTAAAATATCACCCTGCCGATATTACGGCAGCACAAAGACAGACAATCTTGTTATTGCGGCGCATAATTATAAGGTGCATTTCGGATATCTCGGTAATCTTAAGCCCGGTGATAAGGTCATTTTTACGGATATGGATGCAGAGATATATAATTATACGGTGGATTCCGTAGAGCTTCTTATGCCGACGGACGTGGATAAGGTAAAGGAAAGCGGAGACGATCTTATACTTTATACCTGTACCTACGGCGGTGCAAAGAGGATAGTTGTCAGATGCAGCTATGCGGAATAAAAATTCTGAATATGGCTCCCTCTCGGATTGAGAGGGAGTTTTTTGTTGCAATTTACGGATTATTATGTTAGAGTAATTACGGTAGAATCAATATTATGAGAGTGAGGAATAAGGTATGAAGAATAATCTGAAGAAAATATTTTTGGCGGTAGTTCTTGTGGCTACGGCTGTGGTTTGTTTTTCTTTTTCAGCAAGTGCGGCTAATGTACTGGGAAGCGGCAAGTGCGGAGCTAATCTTACGTGGACTGTTTACGATGATCTTTCATTGAGAATCACGGGCACGGGAGCCATGTTTGATTATGAAATGAACAAAACAAAAACCTGGGATAAATACGGTAAGGTCAAAAAAGTAATTGTGGAATCCGGCGTTACCGGTATCGGAAACTTTGCTTTCGACTATAATGAAAACCTTAAGTATGTTTCTCTTGCAGATACAGTTGAGGAAATCGGTAGGGGAGCATTTATGAATTCCGGTTTGACAGATATTGATATGTCTGACGGTTTGAAAAAAATAAATCATCTTGCCTTTTCCTTTGCGTCTATTGAAGAAATTGATTTGCCGGAGGGTTTGGAATACCTCGGAAATTCGGTGTTTTCAAGTAGTTCTCTTTCACGCGTCAGAGTACCGTCTACAGTAAAAGAGGTTGGAGATTTCTGCTTTTCAATAACACCGATAGTAAAAGCTGAATTTGCTGAGGGCGTTGAAAAAATCGGTGTATCAGTATTTTCACAGTGCTTTAATCTGGCGGAGGTCAGTCTGCCCTCTACACTTAAGTCAATCGGTGATCTGGCTTTTTACCGCTGCTCTGCCCTGAAAAGTCTGACAATCCCTCAGAATGTCAGCATAATAGGTGACAATCCTTTTTCACGCTGTACACAGCTTAATCTTGAAATACACAACAAAAATACTCATTTCAAAATAAAAAACGGTGCAGTTTACACGAGCAATCTTAAGGAAATTATCTGGTATCCGTACACAAGTACTTCGACCTCCTTTACGGTTGATTCTGCAACGGAAATAATAAACGGCTTCTGCTTTGAAGCCAACACCACCCTTAAAACTGTTATACTGCCTGATAAGCTTAAGGTTATTGAGAACGCTGCTTTTAATAAATGCTCCTCTCTTGTAAATATAGAAATTCCTGATTCGGTTACAGAAATACAGACAGAAGCTTTTTCTGAATGCAGTAAGGCTCAGCTTGAGCTGCCGGCGCATATAGAAAAAATCGGTAATTCCGCTTTTTATAATTGTGATGCTTTCAGACAGACAAATCTGTATCTCCCCGACAGCCTTAAAACTATTGACAATTCAGCCTTTCTTAACTGTGACAGTATCACACAGGTTTCAATGGGTAATATTGAATATATGGGAGAAAGAGTTTTTTCATACTGTGACAGACTTGAAACTGTTGTTTTCAGAGAAGGTATCAGTGCTCTTGAAATAGACGACTCATTCAATACGCCTGTTTTTGAGGGTTGTGCAAGTCTTAAAAATATTACTCTTCCTCAGTCTCTTGAAAAAATCGGAGATAAGTATTTTTCAAACATACCGAACCTTGAAAAGATTGTTCTTCCCAAGAAGCTCACAACTATCGGCGCAGGAGCATTCTATAATTGTACAAAGCTTAAGGAGATTGATTTTTCTTCAGGAAAAAGTCTTAAGGAAATCGGGAGCGCTGCATTTGCCAACTGCTCATCCCTGACTGCTGTTGACCTTTCTTCTTTCTCTGAGCTGAAAATCAACGACAGCGCTTTTTACGGATGTACAAAGCTGAAAACAGTTAAATCCGGCAATTACAATTATTCGGTCAACAAAACTGCTTTTGAGAATGCGGGAATTACCGACGGCTCCTCGACCTTCTATATGGGTAAAACACTTGTAAGAGCTGCAACCTCTGTGTCAGGTGAATTTACGGTCACAAACGGTACAGTTGTTATTTTGAATAAGGCATTTTTAAATTGTACTTCGGTTAAAAAAATAAGTATTCCTGCATCAGTTACATCTGTAGCCTCAGATGCCTTTTCCGGTTGCGGAGCCCTTAAGGAAATTTATTATGACGGAAGTCTTGCTCAGTGGAACAAGCTTTTTAAAGGTAATTTACAGGGCGTTACAATAAATGTAAGATACAGTTATATTTATGAAAACGAGGAGTTTACACTGGACTCTGAGGGCAATATGAGAATTCTTACAGTGGGAGAAATGGAAAACTATCATCCCTATATTGAGCCTTCACTTAATCCTGGTATAGATTACGGAAACGGAAGCAGCTGGTATAACTATAACGGTGATATCAAGTCGGTGCAGTTTGTAAATAAAATAACACGTATCGGCCACTTCGCCTTTGATTATATGTATAATCTTTCGGATTTCTCTATTCCTTCTACCGTTAAGAGCATAGGCTATCATGCTTTTGACAGAACGGCTTTCTCAAATAAATCATCCAACTGGAACGGAGGAGTGCTTTATAAGGATAACTGTGCCCTTGATATAAGAAATGACAGTGAGAATATTACTGTCAAGTCGGGAACACGTATAATTGCCGATAACGGAAACCCTGCTCAGCTTAATGCAATAAGAATTTCCGGTATAAAAAAGATTTCTATTCCCTCGAGTGTTGAAAATGTGGGACGAGCTTTTGCGGCGGGTTATACGGATCTTGCAGAAATTACTGTCAGTGCAGATAATAAAACCTATGCCGCTGCAAACGGTATTCTGTTCAGTAAAGATAAAACTCAGCTTATCAGTTACCCTGCAGGAAAAAGCAGTACAACCTTTACTGTACCGGCGGGGGTAAAATCACTCGGAAGTTATGCTTTTGCACTGAGTAATCTTAAGAAGATTTATATTCCCGAAAGTGTCACTTATGTGGGTGATCAGGCTTTTGAAAGATGTTATGATCTTGAAGAGATTTATTATTACGGTACCAAGGCTCAGTGGGAAAAAGCAATCGGTGACAGATCATATTCGTCATCATATCTGAAAATCAAAGTCATTTACGATTATCACGACCATACAGGGAAAACAGCCGTACGTGAAAATGTACGTAATGCTACCTGCTTAGTACCAGGGGAATATGATGAGGTTGTTTACTGTAAAATCTGCAGCAAGGAAATGTCAAGAGAGAATATTACCGTTTATGCCACCGGTCACAAATGGGATGCAGGTAAGATAACAACAGAAGCAACCTGCATAGCGGACGGTGTCAGAACATATACCTGTACAGTATCGGGATGCGGTGAGACAAAGACGGGACCTGCCGATAAAAGACCGGACCATAAATGGAACAAGGGTGAGATTACAACAAAAGCAACCTGTGCAAAGGAAGGTATAAAAACTTACACCTGTACAGTAACGGGATGTAAGGAAACGAAGATAGCAGTAATTGCAAAGAAAACAACCCATACATGGAATGACGGTAAGATTACAACAAAGCCGACATGTGTGAAGGAAGGCATTAAAACTTATACCTGTAAAGTAAGCGGTTGCGGAAAAACAAGAACTGAAGCAGTTGCAAAGAAAACAACCCATAGCTACAGCAATAAATGTGACAAGAGCTGTAATGTATGTAAAGCAACGAGAAAGATTACACATTCATATAAAAATGTCACCACAAAAGCCACCCTTAAAAAGAACGGTAAAATTGAAAACAAGTGTTCAGTCTGCGGTACAGTAAAATCAACTACAACTATTTATCACCCCAAGACAATCAAGCTTGCAAAAACAAAATACACCTATAACGGCAAGGCACAGAAGCCTTCAGTAACCGTTAAGGACAGCAAGGGTAACAAGCTTAAGAAGGATACAGATTACACGGTTAAATATCCCGACGGAAGAAAGAAGACAGGTAAATACACCGTAACAGTTACCTTTAAGGGTAAATACAGCGGTACAAAGAAGCTTACCTTCACAATCCTTCCTTCAAAGACAAGCAGTATCACTCCTACACTTACTGCGACCTCAGTCAAAGCTTCCTGGAAGAAGGTAACAGGTGCAGACGGTTATAAGGTAGAGCTTATTAACTCAAAGGGTAAGGTTATTAAGTCTGTAACAACTACAAAGACAGCATACACCTTCAAGAAGCTATCAAAGGCAACTACCTACAAGGTTAAGGTAACTGCTTACAAGACAATTGATAAGAAGAAGGTATATTCACTTTCATCAACCACAATCACAACCTCAACAGCACCCACAGCCGTAACACTTTCAAAGGTAACAGCCGGCAAGAAGCAGGCTGCACTCACATGGAAGACAGCTTCAGGTGCATCAGGTTATGAGGTGATGTACTCGACTTCAAAGAAATTCAAAAAGGCAAAGACTGTAGCCGTAAAGAAAGGCAAGACCAAGAAGACAACAATCAAAAAGCTCACTAAGGGTAAAAAATATTACTTTAAGGTCAGAGCTTATAAGACAGTTGACGGCAAGAAAATTTATGGCGGATGGAGTGCTATAAAGAGTGTAAAGGTTAAGTAAAAAGTTTTTTTAGAAATTACAGCCATCGGATTTACCCGATGGCTGTAATTATATGCGCTGAATCGACTCTGTTTCAGTCATTTTTTATATTAATCGAGCTTGAACATATTGTACTGCCGATTAATAATAAGATTGTTTATAAGTAAGATGTATAAAAATACAAAAAAGCATAAGATTTGTTGATAAATTATGTAATATATGCTATCATTATATATACTATGACAAATTAAAAAACGGAGTTGATTTTAATGAAACACATTAAAAAAACGATGGCAATTTTTTTGGCGGTAATAATGGCCTTTTCGGTGTTACCGGCAGCAGGGCTTACAGCATTCGCCTACGAAGCTGATGAGCCTGTTTTTATTTCAGAGGAAATTGTCGATCCGATTGTTCCCGAGGGTTATTATCTCACAGGTAAGACCAATATAGGCGAGGACGGAAACACAATTTATCACATCGAGGAAATTAATCCGATAGGTGACATTATTCACGAAATGTGGATTGATGCAGTCGGTAATGAGGTGCAAAACCCGGATTATCCTCTTGCTTATCCTCTTGATGAAAAGGGTGAGCAGATACTCAAGGGAGATATTCTTCCCTCAAAGTACGACGCAAGAGATGACGGACTTATTACTCCCGTAGAGTATCAGGTAGGCGGTACCTGTTGGGCTCATGCGGGTGCGGCAATTATTGAAAGTGCATATATTAAAAAATTCGGAAAAACCTATGACCTTTCTGAATATCATACAGCCTGGTTCGGAAAAAACAGCTATTATCAGGGTGAAACCGCTTCCGGAAATGACGGTATTATAAAGTCAGATGTAATCGGTGTTCTTAATGATGGCGGTAATATGGGAGACGTATATCTTGCTATGGGTAACTTCTCCGGCGGTGTTCTTGAAAGCAGATATCCTTTTAAGACTGAGGATCACAACAATTGTCTGTCAGATACTGCACTTATCAAAGAAATGCAGAACACCTTCACATATGATACAAAATATCAGTATGATGTTGTTCTTGAAGCTATAAAAACTATTTATTATGATATCAGTGCACTCAAGCAGGCTGTTCTCGATTACGGCGCTGTTCAGATTTCTTATTATAGTGATGATGCTTATTATAACTATAAGGACAGCTATTACAAAGGCTGGTATGTTGGAAAATACCAGAAAGATTTTCAGGTCGCCTTCTACCATCCTACTATGGAAGATACCAATCACGCTGTAACTCTTGTAGGTTGGGACGACAGCTTCAGCCGTGAAAATTTCGGCACATATAAGCCCGAACATGACGGTGCATGGCTTGTTAAAAACAGCTGGAGTACAGACTGGGGTAATGACGGTTATTTCTGGATTTCATATGAAGATAAGAGCATACAGACCTATCCTTCTTATGTTGCGGAAGTAGGCGATGTTGATGAGTATGATGATGTTTATCTTTATGACGGCCTCGGATATAATCAGCGTCTTTCTGTATCTCAGCCTGTATTGGGTGCGGCAAATATTTTTACAGCTGAAAATGATATTTATCTTACAAAGGTAAGCTACGGTTCAACAGTAGGAAGTGAATACACACTTGAGATTTATACCGGTCTTCCTGAAAATTGCACCGATCCTACTTCGGGAACAAAAATTTATTCTCAGACAGGCAATACAAATAACAGCAAGTATATCGACATCAACGGAGATGTGAGGCTCTCAAAGGACAGCCGTTTCTCTGTTGTTCTTACAATGAATACAGTGTATTTTGAAGGATCAGATGTAGGAATTGCAAAGTTCACATCCAATCCCGGTGAAAGCTTTTTAAAGATAGGCGACGGTGACTGGCTGGATAGCAACGGTATTATAAATATCAGCGGCACAGAGTATAATTTCAATAATGCCTGTATAAGAGCAGTTGCCAAATTCCAGGAAGAAAGCGACACCTATAAAGTAACCTTCAAGGACGGCAGCTATTACAGTGAAACAGCAATTGCAACAAACGGTGTAGTTGCTCTTCCTGAAATGGCAGGTCATACTTATATTTTCACATATAACGGTACTGAATTTGACGGCACAGGCGTCAGTCAGGATATAACAGTTAATACTCACTGTTATCCTACAAACGGCAAAATGTCTGAAACTAATCCTTGCACCACAGAGTACAAGTGTATCTATTGCGGTGAGGATATGAAAGAAGCTGTAACAAATCATGATTATACAGTTACCGTTGTTCCTGCAACGGTTAAGACTATCGGTTATACCCTGAAGGAGTGTAAAAACTGCTCAACAGGAGGCAAGTCCGATATTACTCTGTACGAAGGTGCAGACGGCGGTAAAGTATCAATAGGTACCAGCATTCTTGTGAAGAAAACATTATGGTGGCAGTATATAGACGGTAACCTTTGCGTATATCCGGTCTCTTATAAAATGCCCGACTTTTCAAGTGCCTCTGAAACTCCGTGGTCAGCATATCTTAATGAAATCACAACTCTTACAGTATGTGATAAAATTAATTATCTCGGAGATTATATGTTCAGTAGTCTTCCCGCACTCAGTGAGGTTAACCTTGCCGATACTGTTGCTGAAATCGGTGACTACTGTTTCAGCGGTGCAAAGGCACTGAAGGTGTTCAACTGTCCGGAAGAACTTACCAAAATAGGTACATATGCTTTTGACGGAGCCGTTTCTCTTGAGGAAATCAATTATAATGATGCAATAAAGACTATCGGAAAATATGCTTTCAACGGCTGTACTTCCCTCAGTGAAGGTGTTATTCCGGGAAGCATTACCTCTATAGGCTCATATATTTTCCGCGAATGCTCTTCGATGAAGAAGATTATTATTGAAGAGGGTGTAACAGCTGTCAACTATTCTCTTCTTTGGTGTTCAAGCGGCAACAGTAAGCTAGAAGAAATCATTATTCCTTCAACCCTTACCGTGTTTAATTTTGCGAACTATGCTAATCTTGATAAGTATACTATTTCGCCTGATAATAAAGTTTATTGCAGTGTTGACGGAGTTGCTTACAGTGAAGATATGAAAACTCTTTACGCTTATCCTGCAACAAAGGAGGGTAAATACTTTGCTGTTCCTGAAAGTGTAGAAATTATAAATGAATACGCATTCAGTTTTTTAAGGAATCTGAAGTATCTTGATATGTCCTCTTGCGTAGTAACCTCAATTATGGCAAAGGCATTCAATCAGATGATTTCTGTTTATTATATGAATCTCCCCGTAACACTTACTGAAATTGAGGCTGACGGATTTTATAAAACCCGTATGGATGAACTTTTTGTCCCTTCAACTGTAACCTTAATTGACAGCAGCGCATTCAATACAGAAGACAGTACAGGTTACAACATCCCCAATTTCTATACAGACAGTGAAAAAGCAAAAATCAAGGAATTCGCTGATGCAAACGGCTATTCCTGCACAGTAGTTCATACAGCTCACAATTTCAGCACAACAATGTCTGATATGAGCAAAGCTCCTACCTGTAAGGATGAGGGTACTGCACTTAAAGTCTGCGCTTGCGGCAGCTTCGAATATAAGACTGTTCCCGCAACAGGACACAGCTATGAAAAAACCATAACAGCACCCACTTGTACAGAGGGCGGTTATACAACATATACCTGCGCTTGCGGTGATACATATACAGGTGACGAAACACCCGCAACAGGACACAGCTACACATCAAAGGTAACAGAACCTACATGCACAGAGGGCGGTTATACAACATATACCTGCGCTTGCGGTGATACATATACAGGTAACGAAACACCCGCAACAGGACACAGCTACACATCAAAGGTAACAGATCCCACTTGTACAGAGGGTGGCTTCACAACATACACTTGTGCTTGCGGTGATACATACACAGCAGACGAAACAGAAGCACTTGGTCATACAGAAGTAACTGATGAAGCAGTAGCACCCACATGTACAGAAACAGGTCTTACAGAAGGTAAGCGCTGCTCAGTATGTAAGGCGGTTATCGTAGCACAGACAGTTGTTGAAGCAAAAGGTCACAGCTATACATCAGAGGTTACAGCTCCCACTTGTACAGAGGGTGGATATACAACATACACCTGTGCTTGCGGTGATACATACACAGCAGATAAAACAGCTGCAAAGGGTCATACAGAAGTAATTGACAACGCAGTAGCTCCCACTTGTACAGAAACAGGTCTTACAGGAGGTAAGCACTGCTCAGTATGTCAGGCAGTTATCGTAGCACAGACAGTTGTTGAAGCAAAAGGTCACAGCTATGAAAAAACTGTAACAGCTCCCACTTG
>JAZRQQ010000131.1:0-3753 GCA_045649935.1 Acutalibacteraceae bacterium
AAAACAAATCCGAGCATAAGCACAGCTGTTATTACCGTCAGCAGCAACATCTTTTTTACATTTTTCATTATATTCTCTCCTTTTTAAAGATAAATTAATTATATAACATTTCCTTTTCTCTGTCAACGGAATAACAGAACAAAAAGCAAGGACGCCCTCACGGACGTCCCTTACTCTGAACTGTTATTTTATTTCTCTTTAATAACCTCTGTAAGACCGGCTGCAAGACCTGCAAGAGACTGAATCTCTGAGGGGATAATAATCTTGGTTGCCTTCGCGTCAGCAGCTGCCTGGAAAGCTTCAAGAGCCTTGATTTTAATAACAGCTTCAGATGCACCGGCTTCATTGATAAGCTTGATACCTTCAGCTGTAGCCTGCTGAACCTTAAGGATAGCTTCAGCCTGACCTTCAGCTTCAAGGATACGTACCTGCTTTTCTGCATCAGCACGGAGAATTGCAGATTCCTTTTCACCTTCTGCAAGAAGGATAGCAGACTTCTTTTCACCCTCTGCCTTGAGGATAGCTTCTCGTCTTTCACGCTCTGCCTTCATCTGCTTTTCCATAGCGTCCTGAATTTCTCTGGGAGGCATAATGTTCTTAAGCTCAACACGGTTGATTCTGATACCCCAGGGATCAGTTGCTTCGTCAAGAATAGATCTCATCTTTGTATTGATAACATCACGTGAGGTAAGAGTCTGGTCAAGCTCAAGATCACCGATGATGTTACGAAGGGTTGTTGCTGTAAGATTTTCAATAGCTGTAAGAGGATGCTCAACACCGTAGGTGTAAAGCTTCGGGTCTGTGATTTCAAAGTAAATAACGGTATCAATCTGCATTGTAACGTTATCCTTTGTAATAACGGGCTGAGGCGGGAAGTCTACAACCTGCTCCTTAAGAGAAACAATCTTAGCAACTCTTTCAATAAAGGGCACCTTGAAGTGAAGACCTACGTCCCATGTTCCTTTGTATGCGCCGAGACGCTCAACAACCATTGCTTTTGCCTGAGGTACGATTCTGATGTTCTTGATAAGAACAACAAGCACTAAAACTAAGATAATTAAAATAGGTAATGCGAATTCCATAATGTGTTCTCCTTTTTTTCTTTTTTTGTTTATTATTCTGCCTTTGTGTGTGAAACAATAAGCTTTACACCTTGTATTGCTTTGACGGTTACTCTTTCGCCCTCGTCAGCAGGCTCTCCGTTTTCTGTTCTTGCGGTCCAGATTTTACCCATACAGGAAACCGTTCCCTTTGCAGCAATATTATCAATAGCTTCAGTTACTATTGCTGTTTTTCCGATAACTGCATCGGCATTGGTAGCCTCGTGTTTTCCGTTGATGTGCTTCTTTGCAATAGGTCTTGTGAAAACGAGTGTGAGGATTGTTACTGCAATACAGAGAACAATCTGAATCCAAAGACCGGCGCCTGCAACTGCAGCTATAAAAGCAGCAAAAGCACCAATAGCAAACCAGATAGTTACAAGGTTTACCGTAACAGCCTCAGCAATAAACAGAATCACTGTTGCCGCAAGCCAGAATATCACGTCTTCCTTCATACTCTTTCATCTCCTTTATTTCATTTTTAAGCACCGTAACAGCCTTGTCAATATCTGTGACTGTTTTGACCTTGTGATTATATAATACACCCTCATTCACAGAAAGTAAATGATAAAAACTGCAAAAAATCTATATGTAATATAACAGATTCTGCAAAATCGGGCATATTTTTTCTCAATAAAGATTTATAAGACTTTCGCTTTTAAAAATATCCTTTTCATAGAACATATCTGCAAGAAGGTCAAGATTCTCCTGACTGTACTCTATCTGCTTCGACCATAGCTTACATATATCAGTTATCCCTTCAAGGTCATTTTCACTCAGACCTTCTTTTCTTATTATATAGGTAATAATTGCCGTACTTATTACAGCAAGGCCGGCCTTGGATAAAATCTCACCGTCATATACACCCTTTAGGAAATATCTGTATATAAAATAGATAAGCAGATTTCTCTGATACTTTGTAAAATCACCTTCAGAAACTGTCTCACTGCAGTTTGCAATAAGGTTGTTCAGATATTCCTCCCAGCTGTCATCAATCGGCTCAAGTGGTCTGAGACTTTCAAGAACAGACAGCATATCGCCCTTACCTTCAGCCTTAATCTCCTCAGGCTCAGGTATTTCATTTATATAATTATCAATATTAATCTGCAGCTTTTCAGAAAAATCAAGAAGCTCCGTCACTCTCTCACGCATTGTCTTCTTTTCATTATATAACAGGTTAAAGATTTTTTCTCTTGACTTATACAGCTGAAGAAACAGCTCTTCTTCGAAGGGATCGCCCTCTTCATAATCTGTATCTCTTTCCGAAAACTCAAGAGGGTTGTCAGCTGTAAGAATAAGCTTTGCAGCCTCTTCACAGCAAAGACCTATACCGCCCTCTTTAAGCTCACCGTACCAACCGAAATATCTGGGATGGTCAGAGCATATCTGACAAAGACTTTCTTCTCCCAGATTTATTATTATGTCACAAAGGTTATTATCATTCAGAAACGGACATCTTTCACCTTTAAGTATAAATGAAGCACCTTCACCGAAGGATATATTTTCTCTGAGCCTTCTGCCGAAATCGCCTTTTACATTTTTATATGCTTCCGCAGCGTCCGGGTCAATATCTATTTCCCATCCGATACAGCAGTTATCACTGCACTTGTGGGCTGAGCAACGGAATTTTTCAGCGTAGGCAGGAATTCTGAATATCATATTATTTATCTCCGACAAAAAGCTCCTTGTATCTGTCAATTGCGTCTTTGACTATCTCCTTTGCCACCTCGACACCCTTGGCTTCATCAATTACGGTAGTCTTGTTCTCAAGCATCTTGTAAACTGTGAAAAAGTGTACCATTTCTTCGAAAATATGCTGAGGCAGCTGACTTATATCAGTATAGGTATTATATGTGGGATCACCGCTGTGAATTGCAATAATCTTGTCGTCAGCAGCTCCGTTATCAAGCATAGTTATAACACCGATAGGATAACACTCTACAAGAGACATAGGCTCAATCTGCTCTGAGCAGAGAATAAGCACATCAAGAGGGTCATTATCGGGTGCGTAGGTACGGGGAATAAATCCGTAGTTTGCAGGATAGTGGGTTGAGGTATGAAGAACACGGTCAAGACGGAGCATACCCGTTTCCTTGTCAAGCTCATACTTCATTTTGCTGCCCTTACTTATTTCAACAACAGCATCAAAGTTTTCCACATTTATTCTTGAAGAATTTATGTCATGCCAGATATTCATTTTGCATCCTCTTTTCTATAAACTACTTAAACAATAATATCATAAAGCAAAGCAAAATTCAATGAAGGTCAATTAAATAATATTTTTTTCAAAAAGTGATTGACAAGTCTTGTCATTTATGATAATATACTTGGGCAATAAGCAATGCGCTGTTAGCTCAGCTGGATAGAGTGACTGGCTACGAACCAGTAGGTCAGGGGTTCGAGTCCCTTACAGCGCGCCAAAGAATAACGGTACCTTTACGGTGCCGCTATTTTTTTATTATGATGAAACAGGACTCGAAGTAGGAGCGGCAGTGAATGACAGTCCGGTGGACTGTCAGAGCCGCGAATGACCGACGCGCGCAGTTCGCGCTAGAGTCGAGTCCCTTACAGCGCGCCAAAAAAGAAAAGTTGCACATAAGTGTGGCTTTTCTTTTTTGTATTATTCATTATTCAATATTCATCATTCATTATT
>JAZRQQ010000132.1:0-4928 GCA_045649935.1 Acutalibacteraceae bacterium
ACATGGCTACGATCCGACTTCACTGCTTATATTTTCTTTTTCAAAATACAGAGAAGCTGCTTCTTTTACAGCAATTTCAATATATTCACTATATGCCTCATTTTCAGCAACAATCTCAAAGGAGTCACCCGATTGATTTACCGTAGCAACTATATTTCCCTCTGAGTCCAGAACTGATAAAACGCCATCTTTATTGCTGTTAAGTGCTATAAATACAGCAGAAATAATTACGAGCAAGCCGATACAAAAAGCTATTATTATATACTTGTTAAAGGATATTTTTTTCATCATTCAAGCCTCGCAATGTATTCGTTATACTCTTCAGATAATTCAAGCTCAGGCTTATCCTTGATTTTCCACGCAAATGAGCTTGTTTTGTTTTTGACCTCTGTAAGTCTGTCTTTTATTTCAATGAGAGTATCTTCACAGAAATCTGCACTCACATTATCACCCATATTCCTGTATGCATCAATTACAGGAATCAGCTTAGCACAGAAATCATTGTATTCCTCAATTGAATAGGGAGCACATTCTATTGCTCTCCATTTATATTCAATTACAGACTGAATATCCCCTTGCTTATATGAATCATTTGCTTTGGCATCATATACGATTGCTATATATTTATTACGTGAAAGCACACTGTCTGCATATCTGATAATTTCATTGTAATTATCAGATTCAGTAATAAGATAAACCTGGCTCTGAGTATCTTTGCCGTAAAGCTTTTCAACAGCACTGTACTTATTCAAAAGGAACAATGAATTAATAAGACCGAAGTACAAGCTTATCACTGTAAATATTCCCGCAAAAACAAAAACTGCAGTTTTCGGAAGCGACAGCTTATATTTTCTGCAGCTTTCAAAATCAAGAACAAGAATAAGCACAAAGAATACAGATATGAACTGAAGATCAAAATCGAAAAAGCTATGTCCGAGAATAATAAATAAAACTATTTTCTGTGTGAAGGTTGTTGCTTTCGAGAGCAGTGAGACACCGAATACTAAGAACAAGACAAATGAAGGAATCCATCCTATATCAAGCAAAAGCTGAAGAAACTCATTATGTATGTACGCTACGGAATATACACCTGTCTGAAAAGCTCCCTGAGAATAATAATAACCGTAGTATCCAAGGCCGAAGGGATTTTTTAAAATCACAGGCAAAGCATCCTTATAGTAAAGCAGACGTCCCTGCAAGGTGCTTGATTCAAGAGAAATCGTAAGTAATCTGCCGACAGTCTGAACATTATCCGTAATGATAACTATAAACAGACTAAGAGCTACCGCACCGCCGACAAGGCAAAGCAATCTGATTTTGTTTGCAGACTGAAGCTTAAAGAACAGAATAAGCACTGTCAGAACAAGAAATACGAACACTGTACGGCTGCCCGTCAGAAGAATTATTCCGATAAGAAGTGCAGATAAGCACCAATGCTTCAGCTGAATTTTTTCTTTGGTGAGCAGTACTGCAAGACCTGCAAGACAGTATACAGCAAAGCTGTTAGGATACTGAAAAAAGCCGCCAAGTCTTTCTGCAACAAGAAAATATTTAGAAAACCAGGGAATGAATGACAGCGCATAGGAAACTACGCCCATTGTTGCTGCACCGTAAGGAACAACACCGAGTATCTCGGTTCTTTCGCTGCTGCTACACTCCGAAGCAATCAGACCGAACAGTGCAACAGGAAGAATTTTAACAAATCCGTAAATGGCAGTTCCGCTGTCAACAGCCCACAAGGAAACAACCAGATATGAAACAGACACAAGCAAAAGTGCCAGAAGAGTAACTCCGACATTTATATGTATTTTCTTACCGCTTTTCATACTGCGGTAAGCTATATATCCACATAAGCAGACAGAATATACAGCAGACACCCATACATGAAATCCACCAAATATAAAGGGTGAAATCAGCATAAAAGCTTTAAGAAAAGCCATGTCACGTCCGTTATCTCTGACAATATTTTTCAAACCAATTACCTCCGCGAACAAATACCCATCCGATAAAGCATAAGTAAATTTTCTGACATCAATTATATTACCATTATTGTTAAAAGTCAATGAAAAGAGCATACAATAATTGACTGCTAAAAAATGAAATCCGGGCAGTAAGAAATGCCCGGATTAAGAATTCATTTAACTTTTACACTCTTTACAGCACTCCATGCACCGTAAATTTTATTTCCGTCAATAGTCTTAAATGCTCTGACTTTAAAATAATACTTCTTACCCTTCGTAAGCTTTTTAACTGTTGTATTTTTGGCAGAGCCCTTCTTAACAGTTGACGTTTTAGCTGACTTGAATTTCTTTGAGGTTGAGTACATTACCTCGTATCCTGAAGCACCTGTCACAGTCTTCCATGCAGGTGTTGCACTCTTAGAGCCTGCTTTGACACTGCTGAGAGTTACCACTGAAGGAGCAATAGTGAAATAAAGCTTTTTCTTTCCGCTGTATTTGCCTTTGAATGTAACTGTAACAGAATATTTACCGGGAGCTTTTCTACCCGATGAATATTTAACTGTATAATCCTTACCCTTCTTCAGAGTGTTTCCCTTAGAATCTTTAACCGTTACATCTGGTGTTTTAACTTTACCGTTATAGGTGTATTTTGTTTCTGAAAGCTTAATAGTTTTCGGATAATAGATTTTGCTTACAGTTTTTACTGTTTCATCACAGATTGTACAAACTTCCTTAACTGCACCGTTTTTCTTAAGTGTAGCAGAAACAGTTTTTTGCTTTGTTGTATGCTCCGGATGGTCATAGTATACGGTAACACCGTCAGGCACACCGAAGTCAACTCCAAAGTAAGTTTTCGATGACGGAACATATATTTTTTTCAGATAAACAGCATTGTCAAATGCATCTGTGTTAACTAATGTGTTTTCAGGTATGGTGTAAGTACTGCCTTTCTTTGCTGCCGGATAACATTTAAGAACATTTCCGTAGTCAGATTTTGCAAAAAGAACGCCGTTCTTCGTGAAATATACTTTGTTTCCCTTTTCAACAGAAAAGCTTTTTATTTCTGTGCAATCCTGAAATGCTCTCCAGGATTTACCCTCAACCTTCTTTGACAGCGTAACAGTCTTATTGTACTTTGCAGGGACGTGCTGAAGAATTTCACCGTCTTCATCATAAAGTATTCCGTCGATAGCAGAATAAGTTTTATTTTTAGAAGAAACCTTATACTCCTTAAGATACTTATTGCTGAAATACACACTCTCTACACTTGCAGGGACTGTATATGTTTTATCAGTCTTGCCGTCAGGATATACAACTAATTCAGTTTTTTCTTTATTGTACAGAATTCCGTTTTCTGCAGTGTAATTCTTATTTTTTGAGCTTACCTCAATACTCTTGAGATTAATACCGTTAACATTATACGCATTTACAATATCTGCAGATATTTTGAAGCTTTCATTGGGACTTCCGTAAGGATAATCAATGATTCTTGTAAGCTCTTTATCGTAAAGAACACCGTCTACAGATGCAATATATTTATTCTTTTTATCGACGTTGATTGTTTTAAGGTTATCACAACCCTCAAACCAAGAAATATAGGTGCTTTCAACACCGCTACCGATATTTACTGTTTCAAGACTGTCACAGTCAGGAAATGCACGATAAGCCATATTTGTAACTGAATCGGGAATTTCAACAGAAGTAATTGCATCACAATATGCAAATGAAAGATAACCGATATTCTTAAGGCTGTCATTAAATATGATTTTCTTAAGATTATCACTATCCTCAAAAGCACACTGCCATATTGTCTCTACAGAGGAAGGTACAGTATACTTACTGTCTGATTTTTCAGAAGGATATTTAATAAGCTCCTTCTTATCTTTTGAAAACAGAACACCGTCTATACTTGTATAACTCTTATTCTTTTTATCTACCGTAATACTTTCGAGTGAAGAAAGGTTTCTGAATGGTGGATAATATGAGTATTCCATTTTTGTAATCTTTGCACCGAGCTTAATTTCTCTGATTTCAGAACAACCGTTGAAGGCTGAAAAATCAAGAGTTTTTAAGTTCTTAGGAATTTCAACATCAGTCAGAGCATCACAACTCAAAAAAGCATAGGCAGAAATTGCAACAACTGATTCCGGAAGCTTAATGCTTTTAATGCTGTCACAGTTTAAGAAAGCACTATAGCCGATAGTTTCAAGAGAATCTGAAAATGAAATCTTACTGAGTTTGACACAGTTATTAAAGCAATTGCCCTTTATTTCCTTAACTGTGTCAGGCATTTTAATCTCTTCCAGATAAACTGAATCAAGAAAAGCTGAACTGCCGAGAACAGTAACGCCCTCGGGGACAGTATACTTTGATGCAGTTCTTCCTACCGGATATCTTTGAAGCACAGTTTTATCCTTATTGAAGAGAACACCTTTTACAGATGTATAATTCGGATTCTTTTTGCTTACATTAATATTTTCAATAGGCACAGCAGCAGATATGTGTACACTCTCAACACCGTCTCCTATATAAATTTCCTTAAGACTGTCACAGACCTCTATGCTGATTGAAGGTACAGAGAGACCGTCGGGAATTGTAACAGAAGTAACCTTGTCACAATTATTGATGTATAAACTGTCATAAACTGCAGGATATCCTCCGATAGTTTCAGGAAATGTTATATCTCCCTCGGCATTTTTGTTGATGCTGTCAACATAAGCCTCTTCGTAAACGTCGTCAATATAATAATCAAATATCTCTTCATCGCTTTGTACTGCCTGAGCAATTACGGCACCACCGCTGAAGGCAGCAACAGGTACAACAGACAATACAGTAATAATTATCATCAGTACTGATAAAACTTTTCTGAATTTACTATTCATAACATCGCAACCTTTCATAAGTATTTTATTTTATGTACGCAAATTATTTACTGAGAGGATAGGTGTATTCAAGACCTTCAATCCA